>JABFSV010000073.1 GCA_013140405.1 Methyloglobulus sp.
ATCCTGTGGTCGAAGTAGTTAAACACCTCGGTGTGCCAATTTCCTATTGCCCTATCCAAATCGGAAAAATATCCGAGAATGCCGACAGGAACTGAATCTTTCCAGTTCAGATAAGCCGTCTCAGCCTCTACTCTGCTGTAGTGACTATCCCAAATGTCATAGAAGCGTTCTTTGGCGTGATACAGATCATGAAGTACGGGGTAGTTTTCCGTCCATCCTGACAACAGGAATTCTTGGCTTGCGTCCAAGTCACGCCGCCGTCTAAGCATCAAGAAACGGTCTTTTTTAAGCAGCTTGACCTCCCCGTTGGTCATTTGACCCCGAAGGTCTTTACGACCTTTCTCAACAGCTTCATTCGCCATTTTGACTACGTGAAATTTGTCGATAACGATTATGGCATGGGGCAATACAGCACTTACTGCATCACGGTAAGGCCGCCACATATCCATCGTGACGTACTTGATTTTCTTCAACGATTTGAATCGGTACAACGCATTGATGACTGTTTGTTTCTTACGGCTGCTAATCAGGTCTAAAATCGTGTTTTCGCCAATGTTGGTGAACACCAATCGCATTTTACGGTTAAGATGGACTTCATCAATCCCCAGTATTTCCGGGGTTTCAAACAGATACTTATTCTCCAACTTGCCAATATAATCACCGACAATCTTCCTGACCGTACCTTCCGTTACCCCGATCTCATCGGCAACACTGGTGAATGTCCTGTCCAGCGCATTGTTCTCAACGTATTCCACCAGTCGATTAGTGGCTCGGTGGCTGTCGTTAATGTCGCTGCAATCTTGAGAAAATGTTTTGCTACAACCCCGGCACTTATAGCGTTTGCGTTCTAGCAAGACACCTACGCGGCGGCCATGGATGGGTGTGTCCATGTACAGGTGCGTCTTGCTGCCATGCCCATAAAACGCCGTGCCTAGGCACTCCAGGCAGAATTGCGGCTCGCTATTGGGTACAGCATAGACATGGTAGTCTTTGTCGTTTTCTTCCTCGACTTTTATGACCGTGATTGAGGGCAGGTTTAACAGCATATCGGGGTGATCTGACCGAACGAGCGGCTTGTCATAAGACTCTCAACCGCTGCAACCGCTACACTATTGCCCCATTACGCTATTACCGCTTAACTGCGCCAGCAAACGCCCGAGCTTTTCATCGGTTTTCGCCACCGTGTCCTTGAGTTGGGCCAATTCCTCATGGAGTTGCTGGTTGTGTTCATGAAGATGCTGGAAATGCACCTGGAAATACTGGGGTTTAGGGAACAGCTCAAGCAAACCGTCATCTTTCCCGCTATAGCGATCTTTAAGTGTTGTTACACTGTCTGGTGCTGATGAAAGTTTTAATGGTTGCATAGCGCCTGCCTCATTGGACAATAAATAGCATTAACGACTACCGAAGAGGTCGGCGTAAGAGCCGATACGCTGGAAGCAGACCACTTGGTCGTCCACACTGTAAAACAACACCCAATCGTGTTCGATATGAAGTCCACGGCTTAACTTCCATTCGCCCACCAGCGGGCGGTCAGCCAACTCACGGGGCAGGGGTTGGTTAGCCAAGAGCAGGCTGATGACATGGCGCAGCTTGTCCATATTCTCGCCGCGCTTTTCGGACAGCTTGACTTCGCGGTTGAATCGGTTGGTATATTTCGCTGTACGCACCCAATCCCCATGATAGTGCATGTGCTGGTTGGCATTGGTGGGTGCGGGTGAAAGTCTTAATGTTTGCATATTGGCTGCCTCATTTTGTCAGGGTGTTTGTGTACGTTGTTTAACAGCGCGGGGTGTCATTCGTTTTGTCCCAAAGTAAATACCGGTTGGGTAAGGTAAACCCAACCGGGTGTTTCTTGCTACGGCAACTGGGGTAAGGATGTGGCCCGATCCCGTAGCCCCGGGCGTTATTTCAAAATCAGCAACACGCACCGGTGGTCGCTGTCCAGCCTCCACGCATGATAAAACCATAAAAACCATGCGAACCCGCTGGCAGGGTGATTTTGAAAAGTTACAAAACAATGGGCGTAATTTAAATCCGCTAAAGCATCACCACCTTGAACTGGGCTTGATATCGCCACTCGGCCCAGTAGCCAATGCTTTGGTTTTAGCAGATGCTGGCGGTTTGATTTCAAGCACTTCGACATCAATAATCAACGTCTCATTTGGCTGTATATTTCCTTCAGGCGTACCGCTTTCTCCTAATGCTAATCCTGGTGGAACGTAAAGCTGCCATTTAGAGCCTTCGGTCATCATTAATAATGCTTCTTGCCAGCCTTTAATTAAACCTTTTACCGGAAGTTCCTGTGCTTTGGCTGAGTTTTCAGTGTTAGATAATTCTTCACCGTTCAGGCGAGACATGCGATAGCGCATCTGCACTTTATCTTGGAATTTGGGCTTTCGATTACTTTTTCCGTCTGCTAATACTTTGTATTGCAACCCGCTGGTCGTGGTTTTTACATCGGGTTTCGTTTTATTGGCAGCGAGGAAAGCTTCGCCTTTTTTCAAGTTTTCCGCGCCGACTTTTTCTTTATACAGAAATTGTTGAACATAAACCCAATCTTGGCCTCTTTGCAGTTGCTCAGGGTTAAGGTGCGTCGGTGTTTTATTAAGAGCGTCATTCATTCCCAGTAAAAATAAGTCGCGGTCTAAGGGAATATCGCTTTTTTGCAAATGCTTCATATACAGAAATCCCTGTGCATAACTCGATTTCTGCATGTCGGATTCTAGCAACGGTTTATTTTCTGCAGGTTTTGTGGAATTAGTTGGTGTGGTTGTGGCGCAACCGTTTGATAACAACAATACTATGATAGTTATTGAATATTTCTTAGGCATTGTTTTTCCTTAAGCTTTAGTAATATGGCAAGCGATTTTGCGTCGGCTTGCTACACCTTTCCCCTCGATTACCCGAAGAGCATATCAAGGGAAAGGCAAGTACGAGCGTGCGAGTCAATAAAGTTAAAAACCATAACTCCAAGTAAAATTAAGCGCATAATCCCGGTCAAGTTGATAGCCGTTGTAGTCGGTGTGAACAGGTTGCATCCATTCAAACTTTAAGCTATTGCCAGCAAATGCGCCGTTGGGGATAGTGACGTTAACGCCCAAGCCCAAATCCACAAACTGGCCGCCGTAGTTGGCGGGGCTGTCGAAAGGGCCGACATGGGTCAAAACTACAGGAAGCTGGGTGACGGCGTTAATTTCCGTAGATGCTGGGTATGCCCCGTGGATTGCGCCCTGTGTCGCGTAAACCCCACGCACGGTCGTTGCCAGCCAATTTGTCCATTGATAACCGCCCCACACGCTGCTTTGGAAGATGTCGCCAAAAGCAAAACCCGATTCGTTAGTGCTTTCAAGGCGTACCATACCGGTAGCTTGTGCGCCCCAGTTGAATTTATCAAGCTCGCCGATATAAGTCAGGCTAGGCTTAAAATCCCAAGTGCCACTCCCCAACTGCATGCCATAGTGGAGCGGGATATTAGCTGCATTAGCCGTTATCGAAGAGGTTTTCCTTAATTTAATACCGACATCCCCGGTTGGAGCCGTGCCGCCCAAACTGAGCGTGATATGGTGATGGGGATTGTCAAACAGTTTGAACAATGCATACAGGCCAGTATCGCCGATACCTCCCGTCTGGTGATTATGACCAACGCTATGACCATTATGATGTTGATTTTGAGTGTCAAACGCCTTTAAGGCTGCCATATTCATTTCCATATCCATCCATTGCGGCATTAGCATCAAGGTCAGCCAGTCGGTGGGAGCCGCCATCAGTTCCAGCATGTGCATATTCATCGCCATAGATTCCGGTACAACCGCGCATTCCTGGTCACCACAGCCGTTAAACCGCACGGTGTCTGGGCTGACGGTTTTCGAGCCTAACAACATAGCGCCCGCCTGTTCGCTACGCATAAAGCGGTAGCCGACCATAAAATCACCGGATTTAGCCAAGGTATGGTCGAACATCACGCCAGCGGGTGAATTAGAAGGGTGATGATGCCCGTGGCCGGAATGCCCATCATCACCGCTGCCGCCAGAACCCAACGCAGCCAAATTAATCTTGAGTGCCGCATTAGCAACCCAGTAGTCATAATCGGCAAAGGCTTGTTCGCCACCGCCACCCAGCTCAAGGTTGCCTTGGTGGGTATAGTATTCAAAGCCGGTTTCAAGGCTTACCCCCTTGGCAAACTGTTTGGCTATAGTTACCCCGCCGCTTAAAGCGCCAAAACCGGAAAGGCGCTGATCGCTGGAATAATTCTTTGGTAACGGTTTGGCGTATATTTTTTCGCCGGTAACAGGGTCGTTACCCGTCGTTATTGAACGCACATAAGGCGTGTAAAAATCCGCGCTGGTTTGGGAGTAATAGCGGATTCTGGGCGTAGCTGTCCAGCCTGCACCTAAAGGTTGCACCCAATCCGCCTCAAAAGTATGGGCGTTAATGCCCCAATCGTCATGGCCAAAGCGGTAGTCGAAATGTAACGCGGCATCAAACGGTTCAATATACTGGTTATAACCCAGATTCCAGTTGAACTGGTTACGTTCCTCCGGACGTTTTTCAAGTCGTCCGGGAAGGGAGATCGACAGTAGGGGGGTGTTCGGGTCTAGCCCTGGCTGTTCTTTGTTTTCAATAAAATAAACCAGCTTATAAGGGTTGGCCATATAACCCGTGCTGCGTGTGTAACCCATGTCCAGCTCCAGCACGGCATCTTTGTTCAACACTTGCGTCAAACCCAGTTGGGCGCCCCAGTCCTGGCGGTTGGCGCGCAACATTGCGCCAGTGCGGTTTCCCTCGCTATCGAGCGTACTTTCAATTTGGGCTGGAGCGCCATCAGTGGGCTTATAACTGACTAAACCGGTTGTCTGGCTAACAAATTGTTCTTCGTACCCTTGTGTGTCAATATAAGGTAGCCCGTCAGGATCGATTGTCGCTGAAGTATCGCTGTTGGTGTAACTTAATCCCAAATTGACGCTGGTTTGTTTCTGGTTAAAATCCATGCGACCGCCCAGGTTCACAAAGCGGGACTCATAGTCGTTTTCCACCGATATGCCGCCACCCACATCCACTGCCGCCACGTCCCAATCATAACTGAGCTTAAAATCGCCCTGCTTGCGCGTTTCCGGCGAGGCGTAAGACAATACATGGGTAAGCTGATTGGCTTTTGTCCCTAGCAAAAAAGGCTCCCTATTCCCTGTTTTTATAGCGGTATAAGTATTGCCCTTGTTGTCCAGAAAGAAACTTCTACCATTTTTTGCGAAAGGCGATGCCCCAGCGATCACTGAGCCATTGCCGCCCTGTACCGCAGGTGCTGTACCCAGCGGTGTTGCCCCTGACCAAGTGTCCTGAGTATAGTTAAAAGCAAACTTGATGCGGTCGGTGAGGGTAAAGCGTCCATTGCCACGTATGCTATCCACTTCGATAGGATTAACTTGGTTCGGTTGTTTTTCTATGTTGCCTAATGATATTGCGGCATTATTATCTTCCAGGCTGTAAATATCCCGCTTGCCTTCCTGGTAGTGGCTATATTGGAAATCTACGCTGTCTTCTTCAGCGGCGTGGATAGCGGGGTGGAACAATCCGGGCAAGATGAGCGCGGCTGTCGTTAGCGTTAATAATGGTGATTTCGTATCCGTTTTTGAATGGGG
>JABFSV010000163.1 GCA_013140405.1 Methyloglobulus sp.
CCTTGATGCCATAGCACATTTCTTATACGGACAAAACCATCCTACGAATGCCAATATAATAATCGGCTTGTCATCTGCATTTATTGATAACGGTACGCTGATGTTCGCCGTGCTGAACATGCACCCAGATCTTCCACCCGGCCAGTGGTTACTGCTTACCTTAACGCTTGGTGTTGGTGGTAGCTTGTTGGCGATTGGTTCGGCGCCAGGAGTCGGCTTGCTCGGCCAGATCAAGGAAGGCTACACCTTTGGTTATCACATGCGCTGGATGCCAGTCATTTTGTTGGGCTATATCGCAAGCATTGCCGTACATTTTTGGATCAACGCCGAGTACTTTTGAACTAACGTACATTGAAGGCGCTTGAGCAAAGCTACGATTTACTCGTATGGCAATTGTTATAGGATTTTTCTCAATGGCTTCAATTAACATCCCAAAAAACCAACAAAGCCAATGCCGATTTAAGTCCGAAGTATCAGACTGCATCGCCGTTTAGCAGAAAAGAATCCAAAAGTTCAGCCCAAAACAAATAAGCTGCCAGTCGTCAGCCTCTAAAATGCGGAGGCTTACGAGCTACCCAGTCTAGCAACCGAGCTTATACCGCCTTTAAATTTTCCTTTTCGTAACTACGAAATTTCTTCCACCCCGCAAATACTTCCTCGTGAAAAGGCAGGTCATTGTCTATTGCATATTCGTAGCAACTTCTGAATACACGGGCAGTGCGGAAGGCATGTAGCTCATCATCAGCCGTGACCGTTTCAACATTGCCGACCTGAAAAGTTTTGTTCTTTGATTTGCCGTCACACACCCAGAATACGGTATAGCAAAGATAGCTTTTGTTTTTGCGGTGATCGAATTTGATGGTTCTGGAAACACCGGTAACGCCAGTGGTGGTCTTGTTTTTCGGCGGTTTGAGGAAGCGCGTCTTACTGCCTTTAAGTGCGACTAGCATCTGGTCACGCCAAGTGATGGCGGCCTTTAACGATTTGGTCTTGTTCCCCCATAATTTGTGGGAAAAATAACGGCTACTTTCTTTGCCGCGCCTGACTATTCGAACCTGATAACCGAACACATCGGGTTCAGTGACGTGCTTAACTTTTGTCATAATTACAATCTCGAAAAAATTAAAACGAAGGTAACATTAGGGTTATGTCGCCACGCCGGAAACTAGTTTTTCGGAAAAGTACTGCGCTGGCTTATTTGTAATCTTACGATTACAAATTATGTATGAAGTTTAAAGAAAAGCAAGCAAATTTTGTATGCAAAACAATTCTCGACCAATCTGGTGTAAAATGACAACCATGCCCCTCGGGTAAATCGGATCGAACAGGCTACAGAGGCGGTTGGCATACTTATGACCCTTGCTTTATTTGGATAATTTGGAGAGATTTAATGAGCGTATTAGTTGGTAAACAAGCACCTGATTTTACAGTCCCTGCCGTATTAGGCGATGGACAAATAGTTGATTCATTCAGCTTTTCTTCGGCAACCAGCGGTAAATATGCCGTTGTATTCTTTTATCCGCTGGATTTTACTTTTGTATGCCCTAGCGAGTTGATTGCGCTGGATCACCGCATGGCTGAGTTCACTAGCCGTGGCGTTGAGGTGATTGCGGTTTCCATAGATTCACACTTTACTCATAATGCCTGGCGGAATACCCCCATTAACAAAGGCGGTATTGGCCCAGTCCGTTACACAATGGCTGCTGATATGGCACATTCTATTTGTAAAGATTATGACGTTGAAGCGGCTGCCCCTGCCGTCGCTTATCGCGGCACTTTCTTAATAGACCGCAATGGTATGGTGCGCCATCAAGTCGTCAATGACTTACCTTTAGGACGTAACATGGATGAGTTGTTACGGATGATCGACGCATTGCAATTTTTTGAAGAACACGGTGAAGTTTGTCCAGCAGGCTGGAATAAAGGCGATGCAGGTATGAATGCCAGCCCTTCTGGTGTTGCTGAATATTTAGATAAACACTCCGACAAGCTGTAACTAGCAATCAGAGTTTCAAACGACGCATTGCCGCCCTCATGGCAATGCGTCTTGATGGCTCATTTGTTTGTAGCGAGATCGCTAAGCAATTTTTTCCTTATAAAATAAGCTGCAACCACGCCGCCTAAGGTCGGCAATTGCCCTATAATGAAAGCCCCAGTACCGCGCTTGGCAATAACCACAGATAATGCGTTATCAAGTATTGCATCTACCAGATACCAGCTTATCACGTATCCGACAAGCCCGATAACCGCCCATTTTACATGCGGCGCACCGTTTTTATCGGCGGTCGTGTAAAACCAAATAATGACCCCAAGAGCGGCCAGTTTTGATAAAAGTAACATGTTTGCTCCTCTCTGTTTATTATGTTTTTTCTAAGGTTTGGCAGTTTGTAACGGCTTGAATTTTACAGCCGTTTTGGGATTATACACTGGGTTGCCAGCATATTCTCCATCAATCGAATACGGGATTTTTAGCCATTCATCGTATTGGCCAGACTAGATTAGGGCCAATGCTTTAGCCGTGACTATGGATGTAAAAACTACCTGTTGATATGCCTGGCTACACAACATGACTGGTAACAAGCAGCCGTAATCTTTCATAATGCCCTTAACTAAACCAGTCAAAATCGGAAGTGATTTGTGAGAAAAATGACCAACTTGTTGTTAGCTGGATGCTTAACCTTGATACTTGTCCTGGTCATTGCCGTTTTTGCTTTACCGTTACTGATCGATCCCAATAACTATAAAACCGATATTGCCGCTTTGATTAGAGATAAGACTGGGCGTGATGTCGCCTTTGAAGGCAATATTACGGTGACAGTGTTCCCTTGGATAGGCTTAAGAACTGAAAAAATAGTGGTTAGCAATAAGCCAGGTTTTCAAGAACTGCCGTTCATTTCCGTATCCAAAAGCGACATCAAGGTCAAGTTACTGCCCTTGCTGGCACAGAAAATCGAAGTCAACACCATCGCTTTGGATGGCTTAACCTTAAACTTGGTTAAGGATAAGCAAGGTTTATCTAATTGGGACGATTTAATCGCATCAAGCCGTCCATCGCCCAGTGCCGCCCCTACCAATCGTGACAGCCAAAACATCAGCCCAGGATCTGCGTTGGCAGCATTGACTGTCGGTGACATCACCATTCAAAACGCCCAGATTAACTGGAATAACCAACAAACTGGGAAGCAACTAGAACTAAAGAATATCCGTTTTACAGCTAATAAGTTTGTTTTTGGCGAGCCTATAAAAATCGACATGGCGATGGCTGTTTCCGGCAAGGAATTAAAGTTTCCGGGATCTATTAAATTAGTCACCGAGTTGCGCGTCGATGAGAAATTGGATCACTTTGACTTAAGAGATAGCCAATTGGATTGGATTAGCGCAAAAAAACCAGTAGCTGGGCAACCCTTAGCAGCAATCATTAACACACCTAATGCAGACATAAATGTTGCACAACAAACGCTTAAGTTATCCAATCTGCAACTACAATCCGGCGACATCAAGCTAGCAGCCGAGATTAATGGCGAACATATCATGGACAAACCCTCCATCCAGGGTTCTGCTGTTATTGCCCCATTTAATCCAAATGTGGCCATGAAGCAATGGGATATAGCACTTCCCACAATGGGCGATGCCAAAGCCTTGACCAATTTGGGCTTAAACCTTCATTTCCAGGCAACTGCTGACCAAGTTGAATTTACCAGTTTGGATGTTGCTTTAGATAACAGCCGTGGCAAAGGCGCGGTGACCATTAAGGGCTTCACCCAGCCAGCGGTTTTGTTTGATTTAGCTGTAGATACAATTGATGTAGATCGCTACTTGCCACCGCCAACCAAATCCAGTAAACCCATTGCAAGCCCTGGTATGGCTTTCGCTGCCGGGACTTTCAGTGTGCCACTGGACTGGCTCAGAAAGCTGGACGCAGAAGGTAAACTGGCATTGGGTCAATTGGTGTTTAACCGGATGACACTGCAAGATGTGCACTTAACGCTCAGTTCAAAAAAAGGTGTTGTTAAAATTGGGCAAACAGCCAAGCAATTTTATCAAGGAGCGTATTCAGGCAATCTAAATATTGATGCCCGCGCAGAAAAATCGGTTTTATCATTGAACGAAAAATTGACTAACATTCACCTTGAACCGTTACTGAAAGCTGCCAAAGGGGAAGCGAAGATGGGTGGCATCCTCACAGCTTCGACCCAGTTGCATGGGCAAGGCAATAACACCCATGAACTTCAATCAAACCTCACAGGCAAGGCCAATTTTTTTTTGAAAGATGGTTTTATCAAAGGTTTCAATCTGGAAAAAATGCTTGAAAACAGCAAGAACCTTGCTAAAGGTGGGACTTTATCGACGACCCAACATGAGCAAACCGCATTTTCTAAAATCAGCGGTGCGGTGATAATCAATAAAGGGTTGCTGCAAAATAATGATTTGATTGCCAATACCGAAAAATTACGTAGCACTGGCAAAGGCAATGTCCATCTCGATACTGGGCTGGTGGATTACATCATTACGACCAAGCTGCTCAAGGCAGCGGCTACTGCCACCACGCCAGAGCAAGTCCATGACACACCCATCGTTATTCATCTGGGCGGAACACTCAGCCAGCCAACTTACACCCTGGATGTGGGGGCATTGTTAACCGATAAAAACAAAGCAAAAATTGACCGCTTTCTCGACAAAAACAAGGATAAAGTTGATAAGTTAATCGACAAACTGGATAAAAAATTAGGCCCAGGTGTTGGCGATTTGTTGAAAAAGATTTTTTAGCCGCAATAACTGCCAGCAATGAAACCTGCAATATTTCAGCAAAACGTTTTGGCGTGGTTTGACCAACAAGGTCGCAAAGACTTACCTTGGCAACAAAATATCACGCCTTATCGGGTTTGGCTTTCTGAGATCATGTTGCAGCAAACCCAAGTTGTCACGGTCATTCCCTATTTCCAGGTTTTCATGACAAAATTTCCCGATGTGGAAAGTTTGGCGCAAGCGCCCGTTGATGAGGTTTTACAGTTGTGGTCAGGGTTGGGTTATTATGCCCGCGCCCGTAACTTGCACAAAGCGGCGCAGATTATCCGTGAGCAAGGCCGAATCCCAGATACCCTCGACGGACTCATGGCATTGCCGGGCATAGGGCAATCGACAGCCGGAGCCATCTTAAGCATCGCGTTCAACAAAAGCCATCCCATCCTTGACGGCAATGTAAAACGGGTGCTGGCACGATTCAAGGCAATTCCTGGCTGGACAGGTAGCAGCCAGACCAATAAACAGCTTTGGGAAATCAGCGCCAGCCTCACACCTGAGCTACGAGTAGCGGAATATACCCAAGCAATGATGGATTTAGGGGCAACGGTCTGCACTCGGGGCAAACCAGCTTGTGAAAAATGTCCGCTTGCCACTGCTTGCATGGCCTTTTTGACACAAACGGAAGCTAATTTTCCAACACCTAAAAAAACTAAGGCACTGCCCGTCAAACAACTGATATTTTTGCTATTACACAATAATCAACAGGTGTTATTGGAGAAAAGACCGCCTACAGGCATCTGGGGGGGATTATGGAGCTTACCCGAATTTGTTAGTGAAGATGCTGCCTTGGATTGGTGCGCGGCGAATAACCTACAA
>JABFSV010000478.1 GCA_013140405.1 Methyloglobulus sp.
TTCATGCCACATTTGTATTTTCGCTTTCTGTGGGATTTTAGGCGAATCCCCAATCGTTAATTTCAGTTTCAGGCTTATTAAACTTATTGCTCTCAAAATGATTGGCTTGCAAAATTTATTATTCATGCCATAAAGTTTCCTGAAGTAAACTGATATTTTTTTGCCTGTACAACCGATAAGACCATAATGGAGTGTTTTTGATGAGGATTCTACCCTTATACAACCTGTTCGCCGGAATAGCCCTGTTGGCCGCAACGTCCGTAGTGGTTGCACAGGAAAAATTTAAAGTTTGTGCCGATCCGCTAAACCCACCTTATTCAACCAAAAAAAAAGACGGTTTTGAAAATAAAATTGCAGAGTTATTGGCAAAAGAGCTAAAGCAAACTGTTGAATATACTTGGTTTCCGCAACGCATTGGTTTTATCCGCAACACCTTGATGGCTCCGGTAAAGGAGGATGCAGTTGACAGCACCGAATTCAAATGTGATGTCGTGATGGGTTTGCCGGCAGGATACGACCTGACAGAGACTACGATTCCTTACTATCAATCTACCTATGTTTTGCTCATCGCCAAAGGTCGCGGCTGGGATGACATTAGCAAAGATGCCGCCCAACTCACTAATGTGCCTTTGGAAAGACAGGAAAAACTCAAGATTGCCATGTTCGACCAAGGCCCAGGTACCACTTGGTTGCAAAAGAGCGGCTTGTTGGATTACGGCATACCTTACCAAAGCATGTCTGGCGATGATGAAAATAATGTCGCCATGCAGATCGACAAAGACCTAAAAGCCAAGAAAATTGATATGGTGATTCTCTGGGGACCAATGGCAGGTTATGTCATCTCGCAAAGCCCTAAAAACAGCTATACCGTTATTCCCATGAAATCAACACCAGGAATGCAATTTGATTTTCCGATGTCGATGGGTGTCAGAAAATCGGATAAAGAAAGAAAAGCGGTGTTGGATCAATTGATAGTTAAAAAATCAAAAGAAATCAAGGCAATAATTGCTAGCTACAATATTCCGTTGTTGTAAAACGCTACTTATGTTTTCAGTAGGAAAACATAAGTCAGTAGCTGGCTAATGAGATTGCGAAAAAATTGTAAAATATTGCTGAAAATTGTATTAGTAATTTTTCATGCTTTTTATTTTAATAATATAACGGTAGTGCAAACCTAGGTTTGTACTACCGTATTTAATTCTATTACGGCCTCTAATGCGCTTTGCCATTCAAGTTAACGCTAGCCCTTATCAGTCCAATACTGGACACAGTGCCTATCAATTTATCAAGGCGGCGATAGCGCAAGGGCATGTGGTATTTAGGGTGTTTTTCTATCATGAGGGTATTTATCACGCCTTCAAACACAATACTCCACCTGACGATGAGATTAATCTAACCTTATGTTGGAGTGAAATAGCAAAGCAAAATAATATCGACCTTGTGGTGTGCATTTCCGCAGCACAAAGACGGGGCTTATTATGCGCCGATGAAGCGGAGCGGCGAGGCAAACAAGACGACGATTTGGCGGTGGGTTTCCGCATTGGCGGCTTAGGGCAATGGGTTGAGGCGTTATTGGAATCAGACCGCGTTATCGTGTTTGGTTAGGCACTAAGACCGGTGAAAAAAATATTATTTGTCCTCAGAAAACCTCCCCACAGCGGTGCTTACGTGCAGGAAATGCTGGACATCATCATGACTGTCTCGGCATTCGATCAAGAAGTTAGTCTCTTATTGCTGGATAATGCCGTGTTTCAGTTAAAAAAACATCAAAAACCTGAAACTGCGGACTTGAAGGATAGCGCAGCTATGTATAAAGCCCTACCGCTCTACAATATCAACACCATTTATGCAGAAACGGAATCGTTACAAGAGCGTGGATTAAGCACAAATAGTCTGGATGAAACTGTATTGGAAGTTCCAAGAAATAAGGTCGCTAAATTATTTAAGCAGTTCGACTTGGTATTGACAGTTTAGCATGGGTATGGTGAAAAAAGTTAAGTAACCTCTGAATAAGTCCTTCGACAAGCTCAGCACCCTCTGGGGCATAAAGACGAACGGTAAGGTATTGATTCCGTTCGTACCCAAAGGGCACTTGTGACCTTCAGGTTATAAATGGGGAGCTTTTACCACAGGCACTCCTTCGGTTGTCGAATCATGAACGGAATCAACTTGTTCAGAGATTCCTTAATTCAAATATGCAGTACATCACCATAAACTGTTACTTAATATAAAATGCTATGCTTTGTTTTTTTATACATTTTGGCTATATTGAATCTGACTGTAGTGAGCCAAAACCATATGAAACTCAACCGCAATGTTAAAAACCATTAAACTTACGTTGCTGATATTGCTGCTAACAGGAATCACAACCTGGGCAGTGTCGGCTATATATTTAGGTAATTCCAATACGTCTCCCATTCAAACCTGCGGTGCGTGGCTATTCGGACTGTTTGGCCTGTCGGCACTGGTCAGTTTATGGTTTCCCACTTGGCGCAACCGATTGTTGACAGCTTATTCAACCTTATTTGTCATGGTGCTGACTTGGTGGTGGTTGACCATTACCCCATCCAACGAACGGCAATGGCAACCTGACTTGGCTAAACTGCCGTATGCCAATATTGATGGCGACCATGTCACGGTGCATGATATCCGCAATTTCGATTACCGTAGCGAATTCGATTTCATCCCAGCCTATTACACTAAAACTTATGATTTGAACGAACTTGAGAGTATCGATTTGTTCGCCATTTATTGGATGGGGCCTGCGATAGCGCATACGATTTTGAGTTTTAATTTTGGCGGCAAGGAACACCTAGCCGTTTCAATCGAAGCCCGTAAAGAGCTGAACGAGGGTTATTCGACAATCAAGGGGTTTTTCCGGCAGTATGAACTGACGTATATCGTGGCGGACGAACGTGATGTGATCCGATTACGCACCAATTACCGTAACAATCCTCCCGAAGCGGTTTATCTCTACCCATTGCATGCCAATAAAGAAAATGCCCGCCGTTTGTTTCTGGAGTATTTAAGAAAGATCAATGAATTACACGATAATCCGGTGTTTTATAATACACTGCTGGATAATTGTACGACGACGATTTGGTTCAACACCTGGGTTAATCCAGGACATCTGCCGTTTTCCTGGAAAATTCTGTTGAGCGGTTATGTACCCGAATATCTTTATGAGTCCAATGCGCTGGCTAATCCTAACCAACTCGCTTTTGACGAATTGCGACGGCTTGCCTATATCAATACGCTTGCACAAGCGGCTGATAAATCGCCTGACTTTTCGCGGCTTATCCGAACAACAGAATGATTTTTGGCTTATTGTATAAAAAGCGTGTGGGAATATATGAATAAAAGAGGCAGGACAAATTTAACGGTACTCTCAAGGTTATTAGTTTTCTTCTCATTAACCGCATTGCTTTCAGGTTGCGCCAGTTTGGGCAAAGGTGTTGCCGAAGCCGTTCTGGAAAAATCAGAAAATGAGGATACCCGGCTATGCCAGGTGTGGGGCAAGCCTTTTGCAGGCATTGAGGCCGATCTAGTCAAGAAGCCAGGAAAAACCAAGGTACTGTTTGTTCATGGTGTTGGCGATCATTCTCCGGGCTATACCACCCAATTTCTGGAAAAATTAGCCAAGGAATTAAATCTGAACGTGCGTTCGGAAACCCAGAAAAATATTGACCTGATTACGCCTTTGTTTCCGGGTAAGGATCTCGGCAATTTGCGGGTAACGCACCTGCTCAATGAGCAAAGCGGCAAAGAACTTACCTTTTACGAGCTGACCTGGTCGGTCGTTACCCGACAAGAAAAAGCACTATTGGCATTCGATAATTCAGGGGAATATGATTTTCGCAGGGCCAAGATCAATGGCATGTTGAAAAAATTTAGCAATGATACCGGACCCGACCCTATTATTTATCTGGGACAAAGCAGATTACCTATCCTGTCCGCATTCTCGCAGTCTTTCTGTTGGATGGCAACAGGCGATTGGGAAGATCTACCGGAGAATGGTAAACATGAGTGTATGAATCTTACTGATGCCCATGCTGAACACATCGCCAATGATAATTATGTGTTTATTTCTCATAGCCTGGGTAGTCGTATCACGACTGATGGTATGCAGCGCATTGCTTCTTTACTGGCATCTCCTGGAAAATATTTACCTGCAACCCCAAAAGATACCCTTTCTATAAAAGCCATTCAGGCATTGCAAAACAAACACATCTCCATGTTCATGCTATCCAATCAACTGCCTATTTTGCAATTAGGCAGGGAGCTTCCGGAAGTGGCTGGACAGGAAAAAAATTATTGCGACCCTAAAGGCACTGATTATAAGAAGCGCATGGTCAATGAAACTGAAATTATAGCCTTTAGCGATCCTAATGACCTGTTGAGTTATGGTATACCGCACGAATTTGCCGAAAAATATATTGACTCCCGACTCTGCGCTAAAATCACTAATGTCAATATCAATATAGCCAAAATCATGGATTCATTCGGAATAACCGATTTTGCCAATCCTATGGAAGCCCATGTCGGCTATGATCAAGATGATCGCGTGATTGCCATGATAGCAAAAGGCATTGGTAACCCAGGCACTTCGTCCCTGATTAAACAACGTTGCGAGTTTACAAAAGAAATAAAGTAACAGGCTATACTTAAGCTGTCTCGTATCGTAACCCTATGTTTACATTTGCAACATAAGGCCAAGGTTATCAATCAGGGGAGTAATAACATGAAGTACCGCTTTTCAAGAAACGCTCGCTCGGCACTCTTAATATCAACATTGTTTATATTGGTAGAGGGGTGTTCAACGCAACCAGTTGTCACATCACCCGAACCACAGGTGAAGCCAGCGCCTACTGTTGAGTCCAATGCGGTTGAACCGCCAACGATAGAACCAAAAGCGATGGATGTTTTGCAAAAAATGAGTAGTTATTTGCGAACATTGAAAGCCTTTAAAGTCAGTTTCAAGTTGTTCAAGGATGAAGTCCTGCTTTCAGGCCAAAAAGTCATGATCGACGGCACTTCAGAACTTACTGTGCAGCAACCTGACCGCTTCCATTTCTCGACCAAGATTGATGAGGCCCACCGCGATCAACAGTTTTTCTATGATGGCAAAACCTTTACTGTCTATGGTAACACCAACAAATTCTACGCATCGGTAGCAGCCCCCGCAACTATCCCAGAATTACTCGATGCGGCCTCAGAACGCTACAACATAACAATGCCGTTTGCAGATTTATTCATTTGGGGCACTGATAAAGCCGACCCAACCGCGATAAAATCGGCGATTTACATAGGCCCAACCCAGATCAACAACGTAACCTGTGATCATTATGCTTTCCAAAACGAAGACGTAGATTGGCAACTATGGATTCAACAAGGTGATACCCCGTTGCCTAGAAGACTGGTTATTACGACCAAGGAGGAAGAAGGGCAACCTCAGTACGTTTCAGTGATGGATTGGAACTTGTCGCCCAAGATTAACAAACAAATATTCTCCTTTGTTCCGCCGAAGGACGCACACAAGATCAATCTCGTTGCAAACGAAGTTGAATCTGACAACATGAAATAGGAACGGGGAGATCAACATGAGAACATTGACT
>JABFSV010000177.1 GCA_013140405.1 Methyloglobulus sp.
CAATGGGGCTTGCAAAAAAAGGCCATAAAACAGCCGTGATCGATTTTGATGTAGGCCTACGTAACCTGGATTTAATCATGGGTTGTGAGAGACGGGTTGTTTACGACTTCATCAATGTCATCAACGGCGAAGCCAGCCTTAACCAGGCCTTGATAAAGGATAAGAACTGTAACCTGCTTTACATCTTGGCTGCTTCACAAACTCGCGACAAAGATGCGCTGAGCCAAGAAGGTGTGGGTAAAGTTTTAGAAGAGTTATCTAAGGATTTCAAATACATAGTTTGTGATTCTCCGGCGGGTATTGAGAGAGGAGCCCATTTGGCTATGTACTTTGCCGATGACGCTTTCGTGGTCACTAATCCAGAAGTATCCTCAGTAAGGGACTCAGATCGCATGTTGGGCATATTGTCTAGCAAATCCCGTCGAGCCGAAGAGAATAAGGAACCTATAAAAGAATATCTGTTGCTGACCCGTTATTCACCAGAGCGCGTAAAATTGGGCGAAATGCTGAGTGTAGATGATGTGCAGGAAATCTTGTCGCTGCATCTTTTGGGTGTGATCCCAGAATCAAAATCGGTTTTGAATGCGTCAAACTCGGGTATTCCGGTGATTCTCGATGAAAAAAGCGATGCGGGTCAAGCGTATGCTGATATTGTTGCCCGCTACCTGGGCGAGAACAGGCCGCATCGGTTTATTGACGATAAGAAGGGCTTTTTTGGCAAGCTGTTCGGAGGTAAGTAATGAGCTTACTGGATTATTTCAAAACATCGAAAACCAGCTCGGCTTCGTTAGCTAAAGAAAGGCTGCAAATCCTGGTTGCACATGAAAGAGTCTCCAAAGATCAACCCACTTATCTGCCGCAGTTACAAAAAGAATTATTGGAAGTCATCCAAAAATATGTGAACGTGGATAAAGATGCCATATCCGTTAGATTTGAACAGGATGGAAATCAGGAAACCCTGGAGTTAAATATTATGCTCCCTGATGACCAAACCAAGAGATTTTAAATAGCTCAACAAAATAGTAAGGTGAAAATATGACCGCAATAACTGAAATAGGCGCAGCAGCTGGAAAAATCTGGACTTATCTGGAAAAAAACGGTGCATCTAGCGTCACAAAAATTACCACCGAAACAGGCTTAGGCAAAAACGATGTCCAACGCGCCATCGGTTGGTTAGCTAAGGAAGATAAGCTGGCAATAGAGCTGAAAGGCCGCGTTGAAACACTTTCGTTGAAATAACGAAAAGCACAACCATCACCTTAGCCACCCTTACGGTTGGCCAGGGTGATGTTGTTTCGAGTCCCCTAGATAAAACGGAGACTCAAAATCCTCTGTCAGTTGAGTTCACGGTGTCTGATAATGACATTCAGGGTAGGGCTTTTAAACTGCTTCGCCAATGAATCAACCAAATAAACAGAACGGTGTTGTCCCCCCGTACAGCCAATGGCTACAGTCAAATAACTGCGCCCTTCTGCTTCAAACCGTGGTATCCAGCGTTCCAGAAAATCAGTGATGTCCTGGAAAAACTCAGCAACAAGATCCTGGGCTTTCAGAAAATCGCTGACAGGCTGGTCTTTCCCCGTCAACCCTCTCAATTCAGGTATCCAATAAGGATTCGGGAGACAGCGTGCATCAAACACAAAATCTGAATCCAAAGGCACGCCGTTTTTAAATCCAAATGATTGAAATTGCAAGGAAATATGCCTGACTTCGCGCTCGCCAATTTGGTCTTTTACCAGATCCCGAAGTTGATGGTAATGCGTCCGGCTGGTGTCAATGACGACACTCGCATGTCTGGCAATCGGCACCAACATTTCTTTTTCGATTTTTATCGCTTCTTTCAAAGGGATATTAAAATCCGTCAGCGGGTGTTTTCGGCGGGTTTCGCTATATCGTTTCAATAAGGTCGATTCTTCGGCCTGCATGAAGATAATTTCGCAATCAATGCCCTTATTTCGGATCAAGCGCAGATTGTCAGAAAAATTGACCAGGCTTTCGCTTTGGTTCCGTGCATCTATGCCTATGGCAGTTTTTGCGTAAGTGCTTTTATCAACCAGCATGACATGGCTGATAAAATCTTCCAACAAAGTTACAGGCAAGTTATCAATACAGTAATAACCGCAATCTTCCAGCGTTTCTAAGGCAATGCTTTTACCGGAGCCAGAGAGGCCACTGACAATGATTAACTTCATACTATCGAGGTGTTAGCAACGGTGCAAAGCACAAAAAATGTTCAGCTTTGCACCATATTGCTGACATTAACGGTGACTACTGACTTTTTCTTTGTGCTTGGTAATTTGACGGTCGAGCTTATCGACCATATCGTCAATGGCCGAGTACATATCTTCCTGGTGATCTTCTGCAAATACAGTCGCCCCATTGATATGCACGGTGGCTTCCGCTTTCTGCATTAATTTTTCTACACTCAATATAACGTGTACATCAGTAACATTATCAAAATGGCGCCCTAACTTTTCGAATCTCGAATTGATGTGGACTCTCAAAGAATCAGTTATTTCTAGGTGATGTCCTGTTACTATGACTTGCATGGAATAAACTCCTTTCCTGATGAATAATTAGTTTTAGTTCTGTTAATCTTATAGGGTACGCTTTCTTTCGCTTGATGAAGCAATAAACATCGCTTCGCGATATTTTGCAATTGTTCTTCTTGCAACGTTGATACCCTTTTCTTGTAATAAATCCGCAATCTTACTATCACTTAACGGTTTTGCAGGATTTTCATTACCGACTAACTCTTTGATAAAGGCCCTTATGGCCGTGGATGAGCACTCACCTCCTTCTTCGGTTGAAACATGGCTGGAAAAAAAGTATTTGAATTCCACTATCCCGTTCGGTGTGTGCATATACTTTTGGGTGGTGACACGGGATATGGTTGATTCGTGCAGTTCCAATTCTTCGGCGATGACTTTTAACACCATCGGCTTCATGGCAATAGCACCATGCTCAAGGAATTCCGTTTGCCGTGCGACGATGGAACGCGCAACCCTTAGCAGGGTATCGTTGCGTCCTTGTAGGCTTTTGATAAACCACTTGGCTTCCTGGTAATGCTCTTTCATGCACTGGTTGTCTTTGCTTTCGTCGGCCCTTTTAATCAGCGCTGAATATTCGGCATTAATCCGCAATTTAGGCGCAACCTCTGAGTTGAGGCTTACCTGCCAGGTGTTGTTGCGTTTACTGACATAGACATCGGGTATTACATACTCCGATTCCGACTGTTGTATCTGTAAACCCGGCTTAGGATCAAGCGCCCGGATAAGGGCAACCATTTTATCGAGCTGTTCCGCTGAGACGGACATTTGACGCATTAATGCCGCCTTGTCATGATTAGCCAATAAGCTCAAATGGTTCGTCACCACAGCCAAGGCTTCTTTCCGGTAAGGCGTTTGTTCGGGCAGTTGCATTAATTGAATCCTAAGGCAATCCTGAAGGTCTACGGCAGCTATGCCAGAGGGGTCAAAATTCTGCACCCGATGCAAAACTGCTTTCACTTCATCGCAATCCAAGTCATCAATTTGACCCTGCAAACCCTGAAAAATTTCCTCAAGGCTGCTCATCAAATAACCTTCATCATTGATGGAATCGATAATTGACAGGGCGATGTCGTGGTCGCGTTCGGAAAAGGGGGTCAATTCCAGTTGCCAGAGCAGATGGTCGAGCAACGTTGATACATTACCGCGTTGCGTTTCAAACTCTATCGCTTCATTGTTAGTGCTGCTACCTGCCTCGAAATCCTCCTGGTAAACATCATCCCAAGACGAATCAATCGGCAGCTCATCAGGCATGTCGGTTTGTGAGCCTTCGCTGGTAACCGTATCAGCATTTTCAGCCTTCTTTTCCGATAACACTTCCAGGGATTGAAAACTGGTGTCTTCTTCATCCACTTCCAGCATCATATTCGACTCAAGCGCCTGTTGAATCTCTTGCTGTAAATCCAGGGTAGACATTTGCAACAGCCGAATTGCCTGCTGCAATTGCGGTGTCATCGATAAATGCTGGCCTAACTTAAGATTGATAGAATGTTTCATAAACGCATCACATTACCGTGTGAGTAAGCATCATAACCTGAAATTATTGCCCAGATAAACTTTACGAACTTCCTCGTTTTTCACGATAGCCTCCGTGCTGCCTTCAGCAATAACCCGTCCTTCGTTAAGTATATACGCACGGCTGCAAATGCCTAGCGTTTCCTGAACATTATGCTCAGTAATCAAAATGCCGATGCCCCGATCTTTCAGGTGTTCTATGATTTTTTGTATGTCTTCCACCGATATGGGATCAACCCCAGCAAAAGGTTCATCCAGCAAGATGAACTGCGGATTACTGGCCAATGCCCTGGCGATTTCAACTCGCCGACGCTCACCGCCAGACAAGCTCAACGCCATTTGGTTGCGTAAATGCGGAATATGGAATTCTTCCAACAATTCCTCAATAATCAGCTCCATCTGCCCTTCTGTCAAATCTGAACGGATTTGCAAAACCGCACGCAGGTTATCCGCTACACTGAGTTTGCGGAACACCGATGGCTCCTGCGGCAAGTAGCCCACGCCCAACTGCGCCCGTATGTGCATGGGATGATGGGTGATATCCTGGGAATCCAGCAATATTTCGCCTTCATCGGCCTTGATAAGCCCCACCATCATGTAAAAACTGGTGGTTTTCCCCGCGCCATTAGGCCCCAACAACCCGACCACTTCACCGGTATTGACGTGCAATGAAACACCATTGACTACATTGCGTTTATTGTAGGTTTTTATCAGGTGTTTTGCTGCTAGTGTCGTCATTCTTTTTATTACCCGTTTTATGCTCTGTTTTATTTGCCGTTTTTTGTTTAGGCTGTAGCAAGACGTGGACGCGTTTGGCATCTGACGATTTTTCGCCCGCTTTCACGATAGAGCGCTTGCTGTCATATTCGATCAGGTCACTGGTATAAGTCGCAGTGCCTTGCCAAACTGTCGCGTCCTCAATAAGTTTCAGAAGATTCTTTTTTGGGTAATACTCACCCGTTAAGGCCTCACCGGTAATGTCTTCTGCACCTGGATTAGGCGTTTGTTTAAACTTCGCCTTATTACCAGTAAACACCAACTTTTCCGCATCGCCCTCAACAAAATACACCACCAACTTATCCGAATTGACCCGAATGCTCCCTTGAATGGAAATGACATTGCCGGTGTAAATACTGGTGGCAGTGGCATCATCATACGTTGCGGTATTGGAATCAATGGTAATGGGCTGATCGGGATCGCTCTCCAATGCCCGTAATCCAGAGCCGTAGCAACACGCAAACAACACCGAGCAACACGTTATTATTATTTTATTTTGTTTCATACTTGCCCTTCACTTTTGAAAGCAACTCCAAATGGATAGGTTCTTTAAACGTTACTTTCATCCCTGTTCCTGCAGTAATGTTCGGGGGACTAATCAGTTCTGCCCACGCTTTGGTCTCTGCATAGCTGGTTTCAGGACTGACTATTAAATTGGAGGTATTTATTATAAGCTGCCGAACGCCTTCGCCCTTCGCCCTATTAATTGTCACTTTGCCGTTCAAGAGCAATTTCTTTCCATCACTGGTCAAAACACTGGTCGCGGCTGCAA
>JABFSV010000332.1 GCA_013140405.1 Methyloglobulus sp.
TTTGATTAAGTTCGCGGTCTCTTTCTGCTTGCTCAAGCTGGGCTTTTTGGGCCAAACCTTTTGCTTCTTCCGTTGCCGCAACTTTATTGTGATGCTGTTGTTTAGCTTGTTTATGTTTTTCCGCTTTGACCGCGCGTGCCTGGCCTGTGCTTACCAAGCCAGACTTTAGCAATTGTTCTTGCAGTGATAGTTTAGCCATAATTCCTATTCCACTGTAACTGATTTTGCGAGGTTTCTGGGTTGATCCACATCTGTGCCTTTAAGGACGGCGACGTGATAAGACAAAAGTTGTAACGGCACGGTGTAAACAATCGGCGATATTTCGTTATCCACTTGCGGAATTTTTATTATCTGGATATTGCTTTCAGCTACCGGAGACAAGGTTTCATCCATGAATACAATTAACTGACCACCACGCGCACTGACTTCCTGCATATTGGATTTTAGCTTTTCCAACAGGCTGTTGTTCGGCGCTACGGTGATAACGGGCATGTCGGCATCAATGAGAGCCAACGGCCCGTGCTTTAACTCACCCGCAGGATAGGCTTCCGCATGTATGTAGGAAATTTCCTTGAGCTTTAATGCACCTTCCATCGCTATAGGGTAGTGCGTACCCCTGCCGAGAAATAAGGCATGTTCTTTGTCCGCAAATTGTTCCGATAAGGCTTTGATTTGGTTGTCTAGCCGTAAGACTTTTTCGACTTTACCCGGTAAGGTAAATAGTTCCGAAGTCAGTTTCTTTTCCATGGCGTCACTTAACTGAAACCGCCGTCCGATGGCAATAACCAACAGCATCAGGGTGACAAGTTGGGTCGTAAAGGCTTTTGTCGAAGCCACGCCTATTTCAGGGCCTGCACGGGTCATCAGCACAAGATCGGATTCCCTAACCAATGAGCTTTCTGGCACATTACAAATAGTCAGTGAATATTTAGCGCCCAGTTTTTTGGCTTCATGTAAGGCTGCTAAAGTATCGGCGGTTTCACCGGACTGGGAAATTGTGACCACCAAGGTATCCGCTGCCAATACTGGATTTCGGTAACGGAATTCGCTGGCAACTTCGATGCTGCAAGGCACTCGTGCCAGTTCTTCTAGCCAGTAACGGGCGACCAATCCGGCATGGTAACTGGTGCCGCAAGCCAATATCAAGATGGCTTTGGTGCCATCAAAAATAGCTTTGGCATTATGCCCGAATGCGTTTTCCTGCAAACGGTCATTGATGAAACGGCCTTCCAAGGTTTGCGAGATGGCGAAGGGCTGCTCATAGATTTCTTTCAGCATGTAGTGCCGGTATTCGCCCTTTTCAGCGGCTTCTGCAGTCATTTGGCTTTCTTTGATAGGCCGATTGACAATCTTGTCATCCTTGTCGTAAATGATTGCTTCATTGGTGTGGAGGACAGCCATATCGCCGTCTTCAAGGAAAATAAACCGTTGTGTGACAGGCAATAATGCCGCTACATCTGACGCAATGAAGTGTTCACCAATACCAACACCAATAACCAATGGGCTGCCTTGTCTACAGGCTATCAAGGTATCAGGTTGGTCTGTACACATGATACCTAAGGCGAAAGCGCCTTGGAGTTTTGCGGTCGCTTGTTTGACGGCCGTGACAAAATCTCCCGTTGATTCCAGCGCATCAAAGATTTGATGGACGATAACTTCCGTATCAGTTTGCGAGGTAAATTTATAGCCATCCAGTATTTGTTGGCTTCTGAGCTGTTCGTGGTTTTCAATAATGCCGTTATGCACTACTGTCACCCTGTTTCGGCAGGTATGCGGGTGCGCGTTTGCCGTGCTGGGTACGCCATGCGTCGCCCACCGGGTATGGGCAATACCGATAGTGCCAGATATGGGGTCGACTTTGAGAAGATCTTCCAGGCCTTTGACCTTACCTAATTCCCGTTTTCGGTAAATCTCGTTATTGTGAATGACTGCCAAGCCTGCTGAATCGTAACCTCGGTATTCAAGACGCTTTAATCCCTCCAACAAAATAGGGACGACATTTCTTTGCGCTATGCCACCGACGATACCACACATATCATTTTTCCTTTTTTACGGGTCGTTGCCATCCTGAAACCGAGACTTGTTTGACTCGACTTAAGGTTAATTGATTTTCAGGGCTGTCTTTAGTGATTGTTGAACCTGCACCGATAGTGGCATTTTTACCAACTGTAACTGGGGCGACCAATTGCGTAGCCGAGCCAATAAACGCACCATCTTCAATGATCGTCCTGAATTTATTCACTCCATCGTAATTGCAGGTAATCGTTCCAGCACCTATATTGACATTGCTGCCTACTGTTGAGTCGCCGATATAGCTTAAATGGTTGATTTTGCTTTTTTCTGCCACGTCTGACTTTTTTATTTCCACAAAGTTGCCGATGTGGACGTTATTCGCCAAAACTGTTTCTGGCCGTAATCTGGCAAATGGGCCAATCCGGCTGCCGGCGCCAATAATTGCATCTTCAATAATGCAGTTATCAAGAATTTCTACATTGTTACCGATAATGGAATTTTTGATGCGGGTGTTCGCACCTATGATGACGTTGCTCCCTATAGTATTCTTTCCTTCCAGGATAACATTGATGTCTATTTCAATATCCTGCCCTAATGATTCAATGTTGCCTCTTATGTCAAATCGAACGGGATCACGTAGGGTAACGCCTTGTGCCATCAACTTATGAGCTTGTTCCAGTTGATAGACTCGTTCCAAATGGCTAAGTTGCATCCGGTTATTGACACCCATAACTTCATCTTCGGTGCTTGGCTGATTGGTTATTACCTTAATTTTTTCGCCAACGGCCATTTCGATGATGTCAGTCAAGTAATATTCGCCTTGGGCATTGTTATTTTTGAGTTGACCTAGCCATGATTTTAATTTGCCGCCTTTAACCGCCATGATGCCAGTATTCACTTCTTTGATTAGTTTTTCATCGGGTGAAGCGTCTTTTTCTTCGACAATTTTCTGCACACGACCAGATGAATCCCTGATAATCCTGCCGTAACCTTTAGGGTCGGTAAGATTAACCGTAAGCAAACCTAGCGATTTGTCACCCACGTTTGCCAATAACGCTTGCACGGTGGTCAATTGCAGCAATGGAACATCACCATACAGTATCAGTACAGTGTCCGCATCGCCAATTTGGTCGGTGACTTGTTGCACAGCATGGCCTGTGCCGAGTTGTTGTTTTTGTTCAATCCAACTGGCTTGCAAATGTTTTAGGTTTTCTTTGACAAGTTCTGCGCCATGTCCGTAAACAATCTTGATTTGGTTATCAGCCAATTGTTTGCTCATGTCATAGACATGCTCTAACAAAGACCGATTGGCAATCTTATGCAAAATTTTGGGAATTTCAGAACACATACGAGTGCCTTTACCCGCAGCCAGAATGATGGTGGTAATCGTCATTTATCCCCCTAAACAAAAAAGCCTGATAACGGTTTACACATTATCAGGCCTGTACTTTGTGAATATATTAAAACGCTAGTGAAGTACTTTATATTTAGCCACCGCGCTTTCTAAGCCGATCCAAGGTTCTTAGTTGCATAATCGCTTCTGCCAATTTCGCTTGTGCGGTTACGTAATCTATTTTACCGGACTTGTCTGCTAAGGCTTCTTCCGCCCTCACTTTCGCTTCGATGGCGGCGGCTTCATCTATGTCTTTCGCCCTAATCGCAGTATCCGCCAACACAGTAACCAAATGTGGCTGGACTTCCAGCATTCCACCGGAAACGTAGAAAGGGTAGCTTTCTGTTTCGCTGACTTTAACGCGCACTTCGCCAGGTTTTAATCGAGTAATAAATGGTGCGTGACGAGGCGAAATACCGACTTCGCCCAGTTCAGCAGGTGCAAATACCATTTCCGCTAAGCCAGAAAAGATTTCCTTTTCTGCACTAACGATGTCTACATGTACGGTCATGACCATAATTTTCTCTGCGGTGCGTCAGCTTATTTCATGTTCTTGGCTTTTTCCAGCACTTCTTCTATCGTGCCGACCATGTAAAACGCCTGCTCAGGAATAGCATCATATTCCCCATCAATAATACCTTTAAATCCTGCGATGGTATCTTTCAAGGAAACATACTTTCCTGGCGATCCGGTAAACACTTCAGCAACAAAGAACGGTTGCGACAAGAATCGTTGCATTTTACGTGCCCTGGAAACAGTCAGTTTGTCCTCTTCGGAAAGCTCGTCCATACCCAGAATAGCAATAATATCGCGCAGTTCTTTGTAACGTTGCAAGATGCCTTGCACTTTACGGGCAACATCATAATGCTCTTGTCCGATCACTAATGGATCAAGCTGGCGGCTGGTTGAATCTAAAGGATCAATCGCGGGGTAAATACCTAACTCTGCGATTTGTCGGGACAATACCACGGTCGCATCCAAATGCGCGAATGTTGTCGCGGGCGAAGGGTCCGTCAAGTCGTCTGCTGGTACGTAGACCGCTTGGATTGAGGTGATAGAGCCTGTCTTGGTTGAAGTAATACGTTCTTGCAACACACCCATTTCTTCCGCAAGTGTCGGTTGATAGCCTACCGCAGAAGGCATACGGCCTAGCAGCGCAGACACTTCCGTACCTGCCAGCGTATAACGGTAAATATTGTCAACGAAGAACAATACATCGCGGCCTTCGTCACGGAAGTATTCCGCCATTGTCAAGCCGGTCAACGCGACGCGTAGCCTGTTTCCAGGTGGCTCGTTCATCTGTCCGTAAACCAGGGACACTTTGTCGATTACGTTGGAGTCTGTCATTTCGTGGTAGAAGTCATTCCCTTCACGAGTACGTTCACCGACACCCGCAAACACTGAATAACCGCTGTGTTCGATAGCGATATTACGGATAAGCTCCATCATGTTGACGGTTTTGCCTACACCAGCACCACCGAACAAGCCGACTTTACCACCCTTTGTGAAAGGGCAAACTAAATCGATAACCTTAATACCGGTTTCCAATAATTCATTGGCTGCTGCTTGGTCTGCATAACTGGGCGCTTCACGGTGGATGCCCCATTTTACCTTTTCGCCAATCGGGCCTTTTTCGTCTATCGGTTGACCCAACACGTTCATGATACGGCCTAAGGTTTCTTTGCCCACTGGCACGGCAATCGGCGCTTTGGTGTTACTTACGGACAGACCACGGCTTAAGCCGTCTGTACTACCCATAGCGATAGTCCTAACAACACCATCACCTAATTGTTGCTGGACTTCCAGCACCAAGTCTTTACCTTCTACGTTTAATGCATCATAAACCTTAGGCATATCTTCGCGTGAAAACTCCACGTCAACAACCGCACCTATGATCTGAACGACTTTACCCAAACTCATTGAGTTATCCTCTTAAATAATAATTCGCTTAGCTTAATGCTCTAAACCGCTGCCGCACCGGCAACGATTTCTGAAATTTCTTGCGTGATCGCAGCTTGCCGCGCCTTGTTATAAATCAATTGCAATTCTTTGATAAGATTTCCAGCATTATCGGATGCACTCTTCATCGCCACCATTCGTGCCGCTTGCTCACAGGCATTATTTTCTACTAAGCCTTGGTAGACGATGGATTCTATATATCTGGTAAGCAAATGGTCGAGAACTTCCTTGGCATCTGGCTCATAG
>JABFSV010000166.1 GCA_013140405.1 Methyloglobulus sp.
ATATTGTATGACGAATTATTGTGTAGGTTGGGGTGAGGTACGAGCCCCAACGTTAAAGGCTTGGTTTGTGTTGGGCATCATTGCATTCAGCCCAACCTACGGCCCTATCGCTCTTTATGGCCTTTATTTTTGTATTGGTTTATTGTTGCTTGTTTCATTTGTAGCACTTTCGTGATTTTTGGAAATAAAAGCCAAAACATCGTCAGTAACATTAAGTGATACTTTATCTGCGTTATATAGTATGTTTTCTCCGCCATAGTTATTGCTTACCATCAATTCAAAGTGATTTGCTTCGGCATATTTAGCTAATATCGTATGTGTGTACTCAGCAGCTTTTTTTCTGATTTCGGTATCATATCGGTGTCTTTCAGTAGTAGATTTTTGTAACTTATTGAGTTGTAACTGTAAATCAGAAATAAGAGGGTCTTTTGATATTTCCGAAAGACAATTATGATAATTTTCTTGGTTCGTTACTTTTGGGAAATTGCTAATTGCGGATAACGGTAAATAATGACCATTAATGTTGAATCCTCCACTACCCTTCATTGAAGGTGCAGTGTGTATAGTATCGGTTTCTCCTTGTACTTTCTTATCGCTAGTGGTATTGACGCTCACGCATTTTTGTGTTGCATTACTCTCAAGCTCGGATATATGGCTCTGGATTTTAGATCTTTCTCGGTAAGATTCTTCCTCATTACCCAGTTCTGCAGGAACAGGATTTTTTTTCTTTATATATTCATTTAAGGCGTTATCTATTTTGTTTTTGTCTACAACAGCCCATTTCATTTGATTTTTTTGGTTGTTTGCTAGTTGATCACAACCAACCACGGCTGTTGAAATAATTAGTGACAATATAAATTTTGACATTGCAGTTTCCGTTAAGTTATTTTCAATAAAGTAGTCTAAGTGGACTGAATTACAATATTCGGAAACCGCGTACTAAAATCCTTTGCCTTCAATGCCAGTTTTGCCGTCGCTTTACGGGCAATGGCTTTGTACATCTGCGCGGCTGGACTGTTGGGATCAACGGCAACGGTTGGTTGACCGGAATCGGCTTGGATGCGGATGTTGATGTCTAGCGGCAGTGCGCCGAGGAAATCGACATGGTTGGTTTCCGCCATCACCACGCCGCCGCCAGTGCCAAAGATGGGTTCGCTATGTCCGCAGTTGCTGCATATATGCATACTCATATTTTCGACGATGCCCAGTACGGGGACATTCACTTTTTGGAACATACCCAGACCGCGTTGGGCATCAATCAGGGCGATGTCTTGCGGCGTGGTGACGATAATCGCGCCGCTGACGGGAATCTGCTGCGATAAGGTCAATTGGATGTCGCCGGTGCCGGGCGGCAGGTCTACGATCAAGTAATCGATATTGTCCCAATTGGTGTCCCTGAGCAATTGCTGCAAGGCATTGGTGACCATCGGGCCACGCCAGATCATGGCTTGGCCTGCGTCCACTAGGTAGCCGATCGACATGGTCTGGATGTTGTAGGCAATCTTGGGCATCATGGTTTTGTTGTCCTTGCTTTCGGGATAACCGGACAGGCCGAGCATGGTGGGTATGCTGGGGCCATAAATATCCGCATCCAGAATGCCGACAGTTGCGCCTTCTGCCGCTAACGCCAGCGCCAGATTGACGGCGGTGGTGGATTTGCCAACCCCGCCCTTACCTGAAGCCACGGCGATAATGTTTTTGATGTTGGGTTGGGGTTTTAGAGCTTGTTGGACGGCGTGGGATATGATTTTGGTGGAAACTTCAACTGTGATCGAGCCTACGTCTACAAGCGTTTTTAGTTGCTGTTCAACCGCCGCTTTCAATTCATTGTGATAACTTAAGGCGGGGTAGCCCAGTTCTATTTTGATAGTGACCGCGTTATTTTCGATGCCAATGGATTTAACCGATTTTGCGGAAACCAAGTCGAGCCCGTGATTGGGATCAATGATAGTTTTTAGGGCGTTTTCTATGTCAGTTTTGACTATTTGCGTCATTTGCTTGGTGTCCTAGTTACAGTGGCTATGAAGCCTATTAAATATTTATTTTTTTGTGGTTCTCATTGCTGAAATATTTTTTATGGTTTCGTCTTTTGAGAATCTTGCATATTCTTCAGTTTCAACGCCATACAGGGCAATTTTTCCTTCTTCGTTGCTATGTATTCCCCAGCCATACCGCTTTGCTAAAGGTGATGTCCGTAAGCAAGGTTGTCCTTTGGAGAAAAATTGTTCTCTTGCTTGGATAAGTTCGTCGGCGATTAAACTATTTTTTGTCACGTAGACACTAAAAATAATGTCGTCGGACGTAAATTGGTATGGATTTTGACTAATTATTTCAAACTGGATATTGGCAGCAGATGGGTTATTTCCTTTGGTTGGCGGAATTTCTCCCGTTGTCACAGGACAATCTGCCGCAACTTCGATAAATGCGTTGTAGTAGTTTGTGGTATGAGTTTTCATGCGGCTTGTGGCTGTTTTGTCTATTTATCGTCCTCATTCTACAGTAAATCAACTGGTCGCGCCGCATGTAGAAGTAGCCGTTTTATGCCATAATGCGCCATTAATTTTTGGCCTATCTGTTTAACATGTCCACTAGAAAAATCCTCGTCACCAGTGCCTTGCCTTATGCCAATGGCCCGATCCATATCGGTCATTTGGTCGAATATATACAAACTGATATTTGGGTGCGCTTCCAAAAGCAACGTGGCAACCTGTGCTATTACGTGTGTGCCGATGATACTCACGGTACGCCGATCATGCTGAGGGCAGATATGGAAGGCATTACGCCGGAAGCACTTATTTCCAAAGTCAGTAAAGAACATCAGGCAGATTTCGATGAATTCGGCGTGGCTTTCGACAATTACCACAGCACCCATTCGGAAGAAAACAAAACGCTTTCGTCGTTGATCTATGAGCGGTTACGGGATGCCGGACATATTAACTCGCGCACCATTACCCAAGGATATGATCCGGTCAAGAAGATGTTCTTGTCTGACCGCTTTATCAAAGGTGATTGCCCTAAATGCGGTGCGGTTGAGCAATATGGCGACGGCTGTGAAGTGTGTGGTTCGACGTATTCCCCTACCGACCTAAAGAATGCCGTGTCGGCTATTTCAGGCGCAAAACCTGTTCCAAAAGATTCTGTGCATTACTTTTTCAATCTGGAAAACTTCAACGACATGTTACGGGACTGGACGACAGCCGGACACTTGCAGCCCGAAATAAGCAATAAACTGGCTGAGTGGCTGGATGGTGGTTTGAAGCAATGGGACATAAGCCGCGATGCGCCTTATTTCGGTTTTGAAATTCCCGATGCGCCGGGCAAATACTTTTACGTTTGGCTGGATGCGCCGATTGGTTACATGGCGAGTTTCAAGAACTTATGTGATAAGCAAGGGCTGGATTTCGATGAATTTTGGCGCAAAGACAGCGAAGCAGAGCTGTACCATTTTATAGGCAAAGACATTATCTATTTTCACGCGCTGTTCTGGCCGGCAATGTTAAGTGGAGCGCAGTTTAGGACACCTAGCGCCATTTTTGCCCACGGTTTTTTAACGGTGAATGGCGAGAAGATGTCCAAATCCCGTGGCACGTTTATCAAGGCAAGGACTTATCTCGACCACCTAAATCCAGAATATCTACGCTATTATTTTGCCGCTAAACTCAGTGCAGGCGTGGATGACATTGACCTTAATTTCGATGATTTTAGCCAGCGGGTGAATTCCGATTTGGTCGGTAAAGTCGTCAATATTGCCAGTCGGTGTAGCGGTTTTATCAGCAAACGCTTTGCTAACCGTTTATCTGAAAATTGTTCAGAGCCGGAATTATTTGCCGACTTTGTTAACGCGAACCCTACCATTGCCGAGTTGTACGAAACCCGTGAATTCGCCAAAGCCATGCGTGAGATTATGGCCTTAGCTGACAAGGCCAACGCTTATATCGACGATAAAAAGCCCTGGTTGCTCGCCAAAGAAGAAGGCAAAGATCAGGAATTACACGATGTCTGCTCCATGGGGCTTAACCTGTTCCGTGTTCTTACTGCGTATCTCAAACCCGTGCTGCCCACCTTGGTTAAGGAAGCTGAACAGTTTTTGGCTATCGAAAGCCAATTGTGGGTCGCGGATATGCAGCCACTAAAAGGCCATAGCATCAACGAATTCAAGCCGCTGATGACACGAGTTGAAGCCGACAAAATCGCGGCAATTATCGACGCATCGAAAGAGAATCTGGAAAAAACCAGCGATAAGTCTAAGATCGAACCCAAAGCCAAGCAATTTGAGGAGATCGCTCACACCATCCAAATCGACGATTTCGCCAAACTGGATTTACGTATCGCCAAAATCATCAAAGCGGAATCAATGCCAGAAGCTGACAAATTATTGAAACTGACTGTCGATATCGGCGATGAAACCCGTACTGTGTTTGCTGGAATTAAATCCGCATACAAACCAGAAGATTTGGAAGGACGGTTAACTTTGGTGCTGGCAAATCTCGCGCCCCGTAAAATGAAGTTTGGCCTATCGGAAGGCATGGTGTTGGCGGCAGGGCCAGGGGGGAAGGATATTTTTGTGCTAAGCCCAGATGAAGGGGCAATTGCGGGTATGCGGGTTAAATAATTACACTATTGCAAGGTTCTCGCGGCATGACTTCGGGGTTAGAATCATTACGGTCATTCCGTAAAAAACCCGCTTGAGAGTTGATTCTAAGCGGGTTCAAATGGGATAACGTTAGTTATACGTTACTACATAAAGCAGGTGGTTTAGCGAATCAAAATTTTCATACAGGATGCTGGTATTGCCATTTTGATTGACCTTCACATCCAAAACTTTTCCTGTGTTGTTAGGTGTGTTGAAGTTATAGGAAAGGCTTGAACTCCAAGAGCCTGTAGCGCTTGGACGCATCTTGACTTTTAACAATGGCGAAAAGGTGGTCGCATTGTACCAAGGCCAAGCAAATACACCTGCGCCATTTGCGCCGACATCATACTTGGTTAAATAACTGCCATAATTCCAGTAATTTGAAGAGTCATTGTAAGCCAGCAAAGTAGCAGGTACAGTCCACGTCGTTGAACCTAAACTGCCAGTAATGCTTCTGGTTCTGCTTGCGTAATAAGTGCCGTCCCAGCTATCGTAGTAGCCATAGCGATCCGTGTACATAAATGTAATATTGCCTTTGGCATCGGAGCGTGCGCTACCTTCTGAGGGGTAATCTTTCCAACAGCCGACAATGTCGGTTAGTGTCATCAACTGGTCACAGGTAGTATCTGCATTGTCTATGGGCATAATGCTGGGCGTGCTCCATGCTTGATTAGCACCGGTTTGCTTGGCAATGACCCAGTTGTAGTTCAGATTGGCATCTGGCGTATTAAAGACCACCCCCGCCCGCCCCTGTGCATCACGCAGAAGGCTTGTTTTCAGGGTGTCATAATAATAAACAGTTTCCACTGTTCCTAAGACTGGGGAAGGTTGCCACGCCGACCCGTTTTTTTGCAAGCGTGATACTTGCAACTGTTGTGCAAGTTTATAACCGTGCGGATGGATGCCGTAACGCGTCCATGCGGTCAGGGCATCGCCGTTCTCCCCGATGATTGATTCAATCAAATCAACACCATC
>JABFSV010000138.1 GCA_013140405.1 Methyloglobulus sp.
AAGGTTTTTTCGATATGAAAAAGTATGCCACGGAGGAAGAAAGGCGAGCAGACATGGGCAAATGGGAAACTGTGTTGCATCAAGAAAAAAGCATGTTGGGATCGTCGCTAAATGCGCCAGTATTCGACATCCATTACAATGCCAGGGAATCTGGCGCAGCAACAACAAGGGCTGACAAAATCAAGTATGCCCTGGTGATTACTGTGGAAGCGCCTAAGCACGAAGACCTGTACAACGAAATTTTGCGAAGCTACCAATCCATTTTGATGCCTATCCAGCCTCAAGTTTCATTGCCAATTCGAGTTTAACTCAAGGGAATAATCCTCCAGACCTACTCTCACCTGGGTCGGTAAAGACAATGTTGTCAACCATCACCATGATGTTCCATTTTATTCTTTTTGGCATGGAAGCCTTTGAAGCACCAGAAGGAACACCCAAAATAGCATCGGCACCGCATAACCATCTTAATACCATCAATCGGATGGGCTTTAATCACATAAAACACCGTGTTGGTATCCAGCATGGCCTTGAGCGCTAAAAAGATTCCCGCCCTTATTGTTCCTGGAAACCGATCCTGTTGCCATAAAACGGTGAAGATTGAGTGGGTACATATCCATAAATCGTTCTGCCTGACTGTTTTCCCCTGTCCAGGATAGGTGGGAATTCCGGTTGCACAATATAAACAGCGTCCAGGAAGGACTTGGGGTAATACAGGGATTGCATCTCAAAATTGTCTGGAGATGCCTAGAGATACCGTCAGTAAATTCCTGGAGGGACACAGACAATGAATTGGTTCATATCGTCCGTTAAGGACACTAGAAGTATCAATGGTATTGCGATGGAAGCCGCTTTTGCTGGTGCTAACTTTTATTCAAAAAGACGCAAAAACCCCCTTGCATATCCATCACCCCATGAGATCGTAGTCCTGAGTATTTTGTCAACAACCACCAGAATTTAAAGCAATTTAGAAACTGGCACTACAATCAGGAGATCTTATGGAAACAAATCAAACCAATCAAAACGGATATTCCGATAACCTGCCCATTGGCGATATTTTCGTCAAGGAAGGGTTTAACCCTAGAAAATATTTTGACCCCACAGAACACCTGGAGTTGGTCGGCTCGATCAAAGAAAATGGCATTGTCCAACCTATTGTCGTACGTCCCGTCACAAAGGGGACTGGCGGTTTTTGGGTAGTCTGTGGAGAGAGGCGATTTAGGGCTGCTAAAGATGCCGGATTGTCGCATGTACCTGTGATGGTGCGGAAACTGGGTGAAGCGTCTGCAATGGTCATTGCCATAATAGAGAACGCACAACGGGCCAACATAACGCCAGCGGAAGAAGCCCAATCCGCCCGTGACGTACTGATGGGGTGCGGAAACGACCGTCAGGAAGCAATCCGGTTGCTCGGATGGAGCCAATCGAAGTTCGATTCCAGGATGCTGTTGCTCCATGCCGACCAAGCAGTGCTTGATGCCTTGACAGAGCGGAAGATCAAACTCGGACATGCCGAACTGCTGTCCCAATTGCCTACTGATTTCCAGGTTAACACATTGGCTAAGATTATTTCGGAAGGTTTCTCAGTCAGTGACCTCAAGGGCAAGCTGGCACTGTTTTCGCTGGACTTATCGAAAGCCTGTTTCGACAAGACGGAATGCAAGACTTGCCCACATAATTCTTCCCTGCAAGCCAGCGTGTTCGATGACCATATAGAAGGCGGAAAATGCGCCAACCATGACTGTTATGGGGCCAAGACCAAGGCGGCAATGGAAAACAAAAAGGTCGGGCTATCCGAACAATACGCGGTCGTATTCTTCGACACGGAACGGACCAAGGGGAGCTACGCCATCAACTGCCAGCTTGGGCAGAACGGCGTGGGCAAGTCCCAGTTTGAGCAAGGATGCCGCCAATGCGGCCATTTTGGGGCATTGTTGAATACGTCACCAGACCAGCTAGGCAAAGTCACCGAGGATTGCTGCTTCAACCTGGAGTGCCACAAAGAGAAGGTTGCAACTTATCAGGCTTCCATAAAACCAGGACCCGCAACCACAACCGGAAAACCAGCCAGCAAAACGACGGCCACCGATAAAAAAGGAACACTTGCCAGCGGCGACACCAAGAAACCAAACAATGAAGGGACGGTCGCAAGCGCGGCAATGATACCTGGCAAGGTCACTGAGAAAATCGAAACATTCTACCGTGACTTGGCGGCAAAAACCGTGACAGAAAACCAGCGGTTAATGCTGTGCCTGAACACGTTTACCCTGTTACGTTTTGTGAAATCCAGTTTTGTTGACGATTTATGGCCTGATTCGATCAGGAAAAATGCGTCTGTCACCCTGGAGTTGGATCGGTTTCTAAAGCGGTTGTCCACGCTGGATACCCAAGAAATCAAGGCATTCAATCAACGCCTGGTCAGGCATTTTCTAGCCGAGCATGAGAAGTCCGTACCCATCAGCACCAAAACCTGGGCTAAGGGCGCAAGTGAAGCTGTCAATCAGCTAAATATAAACCTGAGCGGACATTTCCTGATCGACAGGGAATTCCTTGGCGCGTTCACCAAGTCCGGCATCGAATCCATTTTGCTTGAAGCCGTCAACGGCAAAGGGCAGGGGTTTATCGCCCAGTATGAAGCCCAAGGGGAGGGCAAAAAGTTTTCCAGCCTGGTCAAGAAAAAGAATGGCGAGATCCTGGATGAAGCCTTTGGCTGCGGTTACGACTTTACGGGATTTGTACCTGCTTGCGTTTTTAACTTCATGGGGGAAGATAAGGTAACTGCGAAGGTTAACCAGCCGGAACAGGTTGTTGCAATTGGTGATGCCCAAGGGACAGGACAGCTTGCGGAAGAACCAAATGGCCTGGGGCAGACAAATCAGGGGCCATTAAGCACGGACGTAAATAACGGCTACCTGGATTTGGATGATGATACCGACAGCCCTTTTAGCCACAACTTTAGCCAGTTTGAATTTACCGCAGACCCAGAGGATGAAAACGATGATCTTTAAAACTTTTGCGAATATGCTGAAACACGACGAACGCATCCAGTTCACCATCACCCGCAAAGGGGAGCAATTGAATGTGTTGGTGCAACCAGCCATGAGTGGAGGTATCGACAACTTTGCGCCAGAGGACATACAGAACCTACGTGCCGCCTTGTCGATGCCCTTGTACGTGACCACAACGCCGGAAGTGCTGGACAATGACTTCCCCCGCTCCCTGGCTGAATTTGCCGGAATGCAGGAGCAGGTACAGGGCGACCTGTCGGCGGCGATGGGGCGGATTAAGGAAGCAGGGAAACAAGCCCGTGCCGAGGTTAAAACCTCCACGCCTTCTGTTGGCACAGGGAAGAACGAAACCCTTGCGGTCGATACGGAAAAAGAACCCGAAGCCGCCAAGAATGGCGGTGGCGTGACCGTCACCAACAATTCACTTTTTTAATAAGGAATAGCCATGACTGAAACAACTATTATTCGGCCCACGAGGGTTTTCAAGATGGGGGCGGTACGCTTGGCAGACCCCGCCCCTGATATGTCGCCACAGGAAGCAGTGAAACTGTATGCCGCCTCGTATCCGCACTTGTCCAATGCCGCGTTGGACGAACCGCAACTGGTCGGGGAGGAACTGCATTATTCCGTGAGGCTCCCCGATGTCAAGACCAAAGGCTAAAGGGCAAGGGATAGCCGTACTGAACGAATGGGGGGGTATGCTTCCCCCTGAGCCTAGTGATGATAATGTAAAGGAAACCAACCCATGCTACACGTTCAGGCTGACCTTGCCGAAGCTGCCAAGACGGGCGATAGCCAATACCAATCCAGCCCATCTGCCAATGGTCTGAGCTTGTTCATGCAGCCCCGTCTTGGGGTTGCGTTGGACGGCTTGCTGGATAACATCCGCTGTCACCGCGACAAGGCAGATTTTGACGACAACCGCCCAGGTATTGCGTCGCTGATTTTGCTGGCACACCACTTAGGGCTAGTGTCCAAGCAGGGCATTGACCAGTGTGTTGCGTCTGGGTGGCAGGATATTTACAGGCTTTACCAGTTGTCCATGACAGCCATTGTGAGCTATCTAGGCAATATCGCAGGGACTATCGCTGGCAAGGGGCTTAAGCACGACAGCTTTGAACCGTTATATCTGGTTATGGACAATGAGTACGGTCATTTTTACCTCTACATCAGCACCGAGCTACGGTATACACAATTTACCCTCACGGAATTGGATGTCGAGCTAGGGCGGATGGTTTACGGTTGCCTATTCTGGATTGTTAGGGAACTCGGATTTGGTCTTCTGGCAAAGGATATGCTCGACTGTTCGGTGCTATTGGATGAAGAACTGGAGGCTTTCCTTGAGTTTAGGCAAAAATATCCAGGGCTTGATTACGGGGACATGGCGAAGCTCGTGGTTGAAGCGGACATGTATCCCTTCACCGAATACGGCTACGACGATGAAGGCTTGACCGGACGCTTTGCGTTGCTGGCATGTATCCTGGACAACAAGGTTGAATCCCATTTTGGGCAAGTGCCAAATATGGACGAAATAAGGTCTGCCGTGGCTGGATGGCGGCGGTCAAATAGCGAATGCTACAACGACCCCTGGATTGGGTTTATCAAACTGACCATCAAGGCATGGAAATGGGCCAAGGGGTGTAATGGGGCAATTGTGGAAACTTGTGAAGGGAACATGAATGATTTGCCGCTCGATTACGGACATGCCATAGGGGTTGGTTTGCCCTGGGAAGATGCGGTGGTTGACGCGAGTTTCCAGGGCATGTATGAAGCAGGGGAGCAGCCGATGGGGAAAATTAAGCTGCACCCTGATGCCATTCCAAAGGCTGCTGGGACACTTGTCATGCTGGCTAAGGCTAGGGGGCTGATACGGCTGGCAGAAGTCATTAACTATGGTACGGAGAACGAAGAATGAAACCAAACGATTTTTTTACCTTTAATGGCGGCAATGAACTGTCAATACTGCCTAAATGTGCGATCCTGTTCCATCAGGCAAAAGGGCTTTCGGACAATAGTTATGGTGGGCAGGATTTTGTGGCATCGCTCCATGATTTCTTTGTTGACGATAGCAAACACGAAACCGTCATTGGTGCGGGACGGCTGATGTCAAAAGAGGATATTGAGACGGTACTGCGGACGCTGCTGCAAATGCGGCAAAGCAAGGTAAACCTAATGCCAAACAACATTGTGTCTCTGTCGGACAATCATATTGCCTGGACAGTGCCGGAAAAAATACGCCCCATGCTGTTCAATATCATCGGGATGCCCATGCAAAAAATGACCGTCCCCTGGCCTAGACTGTTGCTGGTTGCCAACCGCGACGGAAAACTGGCAATAGCGGCTGTTAAAGGTCGCAATAGACTGTCTGCCAAAACCAGGTTGTTCCATGCGCCCTTGATGAACGTCAGCAATAACGGGGCTGTCTGCACAGGTTCGGCAACCGTGCCAATTGAATGCGGCATTGAAGACTTGAAACAATGGGAATCGGTGATGTTCGACACCGCCTTTTCCCACGTCAACAACCAGTTAACCTTAGAGCTTGGCAGGAAAAAGAAAGAAGTGGACACCAA
>JABFSV010000192.1 GCA_013140405.1 Methyloglobulus sp.
TCTGCAATTGATGCAGGCACTTCATTGTATTTTTCAAACTGCATACTGTAAGTAGCTCGCCCCTGTGTTGCCGAACGCAAATCAGTTGCATAACCGAACATTTCCGCTAGCGGTACTTCGCAACTAATCGTTTTCCCGGATGGCGTATCTTCCATACCTTGTATCAGCCCACGACGTCGATTGACATCGCCGACCACATCACCCATATAATCTTCAGGGGTGACTATTTCCACTTTCATAATGGGTTCGAGCAAAACTGGATTTGCTTTTCTTGCCCCTTCCCTGAAACACATGGAACCTGCAATCTTGAACGCTATCTCGCTCGAATCAACATCATGATACGAGCCATCAAATAAGGAAACTTTTACATCCAAAACGGGATAACCTGCCAAGACACCGCTCTTTAGCTGCTCTTGTATCCCTTTATCCACTGCCGGTATGTATTCTTTAGGAACAACTCCACCGACAACTTCATTTACAAACTCGTAACCAGAACCGATCTCTTTAGGCTCTAACCGCAACCAGACGTGACCATACTGGCCTTTGCCGCCGGACTGCCTGATAAATTTTCCTTCTTGTTCGACCGTAGCGCGGATGGTTTCCCTGTAAGCCACCTGAGGCGCACCTACACTGGCATCCACACCGAACTCCCTTTTCATCCGGTCAACAATAATTTCAAGATGGAGCTCACCCATCCCCGATATGATTATTTGCCCCGATTCTTCATCCGTATGCACCCTGAACGAAGGATCTTCTTGAGCCAGCTTTCCTAGAGCCAAACCCATTTTATCCTGGTCTGCCTTGGTTTTAGGCTCCACCGCAACTGAGATCACGGGATCAGGAAACTCCATCCTCTCAAGGATGATGAGGTGATTCGGGTCGCATAGCGTATCCCCGGTCGTCACGTCTTTTAAACCTATCGCTGCCGCTATATCGCCAGCACATACTATTTTTACTTCTTCCCGGCTATTGGCGTGCATCTGGACGATACGACCAATTCGCTCTTTTTTCTTCTTAATCGGGTTAAATACAGCATCCCCAGAATTCAAAACCCCAGAGTAAACCCTGAAAAAAGTAAGCGTCCCAACATACGGGTCGGTAGCAATCTTAAAAGCCAAAGCCGAAAAAGGCTTCTCATCCGATGCCGGACGCTCCACCTCTGTGACCTCATCATCAAGCACGCCCTTAATCGGCTTAATGTCTATAGGCGAAGGCAGGTACTCAATAACGGCATCCAACATAGCCTGAACACCTTTATTCCTAAAGGCTGATCCGCAAAAAGCCGGGACAAGTTGATTGGCTATAGTTAGCTGCCGCACGCCTTGCTTTATTTCTTCACTACTCAAAACACCTTCTTCAAGGTATTTTTCCATCAATTCTTCATTAGCATCCGCTGCTGCTTCTATTAAATGCTCTCGCCATTCCATGCAATCAGCAAGCATATCGACAGGAACTTCCTTTTCCGCAAAGGTCATACCCATATTGGCTTCATCCCAATAAATGGCTTTCATTTTGACCAGATCAACCACGCCTTCAAAATGTTCTTCAGCACCAATCGGCAACTGCATGGGAATCGCTTTACTTCCCAATCGCGTTCCGATTTGCTTAACTACCCGCAGGAAGTCCGCTCCTGACCTGTCCATTTTATTGACAAATGCCAACCTTGGGACATGGTATTTATTTGCTTGCCGCCATACCGTCTCGGACTGCGGCTCAACCCCGCCAACAGCACAAAAAACCGCACATGCTCCGTCAAGAACCCTTAAAGAACGCTCCACTTCAATGGTAAAATCAACATGCCCAGGTGTATCAATGATATTGACACGATGCTGAGGAAACTGCTTCTCCATGCCCGCCCAAAAACAAGTGGTCGCAGCCGAAGTTATTGTAATACCCCTTTCTTGTTCTTGCTCCATCCAATCCATGGTCGCCGCGCCATCATGAACCTCACCAATCTTGTGAGACACACCCGTGTAGTACAGCACCCGCTCCGTGGTTGTGGTCTTGCCCGCATCAATATGAGCCATTATCCCGATATTGCGATAATGCTCTATTGGAGTCTTTCTAGCCACCAGCAAAACCTGATTTTTTTATATTTACTACCAACGGTAGTGGGAGAACGCCTTGTTAGCCTCTGCCATTCTATGGGTATCTTCACGCTTCTTGGCAGCAGAACCCCTGCTCTCAAACGCATCCATCAACTCACCCGCCAACTTGGATGACATTGTCCTTTCATTTCTTTTACGGGAAGCGTCTATCAACCAACGCATCGCCAAAGCCATACGCCTTGAAGGACGAACCTCAACAGGAACCTGGTAAGTTGCACCACCTACGCGACGAGACTTAACCTCAACTCTCGGCTGAACATTCTCCAATGCTTTCGAGAGAACTTCCAAAGGCTCGTTATGACCCTTCTTCTCGATTACATCCAAGGCACCGTATATGATCCCTTCAGCAACAGATTTCTTGCCACTTTCCATAATCATATTCATGAACTTGGTAAGCATGACGCTGCTATACCTTGGATCAGGAATAATTTCTCTCTTAGTAGCGACTCTTCTTCTGGACATTCTTCACCAACTTTTTATTTGCCTTTTGGACGCTTTGTTCCATATTTGGAACGACCGCACTTCCTGTTATTTACGCCTGACGCATCCAAGCTACCACGAACGACGTGATACCGCACACCCGGCAAATCTTTTACACGACCACCCCTGATCAAGACCACGGAATGCTCTTGGAGATTATGGCCTTCACCGCCAATGTAACTACTCACTTCCGATCCGTTGGTAAGCCTTACCCTAGCTACCTTACGAAGAGCCGAGTTAGGCTTCTTTGGTGTCGTTGTATAAACACGTGTACACACACCTCGACGCTGAGGACAGGCCTCCAACGCAGGGACATTGCTTTTTTCTATTCTTTTAGCGCGCGGCTTACGAACCAATTGGTTGATCGTGGCCATATTTTCCTTACTCCGAATTCAATAGTGGTGTCTGATAACAATTAACTCGCAAGCCATACTCTGCCAACGACTAAATAGTATTTCGACTTTGCTCAAGTACTTAAGCCCATGTGAGCAGAGCATGATACTTGCTAACAATAATGAGGTCAAGCTGAATTTTCCTAGTTTGTCTCACTAACTATTTAATGCCTGTTTGAGCGCTTCTTCCACATCATCCGTATCTACTGTCGAGGGTCGCTCGTTTTCGACAACTTGATTCTGTGCTTGCCTATTTTTCCTGCTCTCATGGTAGGCCAAGCCTGTTCCTGCAGGTATCAAGCGCCCTACTATGACATTTTCTTTTAAGCCCTGTAAGCTATCTCCTAAGCCCCTTACCGCTGCATCGGTCAACACCCGAGTAGTTTCTTGGAATGACGCAGCAGATATAAAGGATTCAGTAGCCAAAGACGCTTTGGTTATGCCTAACAAGATTGATTCATAGCTTGCAGGTATTTTCCCTTCTTTTTCGATCTTGTCGTTCTCTTCCCTTAGGGCAGCACGCTCCACTTGATCTCCCTTCATGAATAAGGTGTCTCCAGAAGAGGTGATCTCAACTTTTCTAAGCATTTGACGAATGATCGCCTCAATATGCTTATCGTTGATCTTAACCCCTTGTAGACGGTAAACATCCTGAATTTCTTTGACAAGGTAATTTGCCAGCTCCTCAATGCCCCGCAGCCTAAGAATGTCGTGTGGTGTCAACTCTCCCTCTGCAATCGTCTCGCCTTTTTCGACATACTCCCCTTCAAACACGGTGATATGCCGCCACTTTGAAATTAGCGTTTCAACCTGTTCTCCGGAAGCGTCTGTGATGATAACGCGTTGCTTACCTTTGGTTTCCTTACCGAATGAAATCGTCCCACTGGTCTCTGCCAGTATTGCTGGGTCTTTCGTCTTGCGTGCCTCAAACAAATCGGCTACGCGCGGCAAACCACCAGTAATGTCTCGGGTTTTACTGGATTCTTGTGGAATCCTGGCTAAAACGTCACCTACCTTCACTTCACCGCCATCCTTAATACCTACGATAGCGCCCGTCGGCAAGAAGTATTGTGCCGGAATTTCGGTGCCGGGCAGAAAGATTGATTCGCCATTTGGATTCAGCAACTTAACCATCGGCCTTAATTCCTTACCCGCACTACCTCTCTGCTTGGGATCGGTAACTACTAAGGCACTCAATCCCGTTACTTCATCGGATTGTTTCTGAACAGTCACACCATCAACGAAATGGATCAACTCCACAACCCCCTCAACCTCCGTGATAACCGGATGGGTATGCGGATCCCAGGTCACGATAATGTCCCCTGCGTTGACTTTGTCACCTTCCTTGACCGACAGTACAGCACCATAAGGAATTTTGTAACGCTCCCTTTCACGCCCGTAATCGTCAACCACACCAACTTCGCCCGACCTTGAAACCGCAATAAGATTTCCTTCGCGGTTAGCGACCGATTTCAAATTGTTTAATCGTAAAGAACCTGCTGATTTGACTTGCACATTGCTGATTGCCGCGGAACGTGATGCAGCACCACCGATATGGAATGTCCGCATGGTCAACTGGGTACCTGGTTCACCGATTGACTGAGCAGCAATAACACCGACTGCTTCACCCACGTTAACCAAATGTCCGCGCCCCAAATCACGCCCATAACAAGCGACGCAAACTCCATGCCTGTTTTCACAAGTGATGATGGAGCGCACCAAAACTTGATCAACACTGTTGTCATCAAGGACTGAAACCCAATGCTCATCCAGCAAAGTGCCGCTTGGCACAATAATGTTTTCGCCCGTTGCATCCAAGACATCAATAGCAGCAACACGGCCTAACACGCGCTCTGATAATGGCTCGACAACATCTCCACCTTCAATGATCGGGGTCATGATCAAACCATCAGACGTTCCACAATCCGCACCGGTAATAACCAGATCTTGGGCAACATCGACCAGCCTACGCGTCAAATAACCGGAGTTTGCAGTCTTCAATGCCGTATCGGCCAAACCTTTACGGGCACCATGGGTCGAAATGAAGTACTGTAATACGTCAAGACCTTCCCTAAAGTTTGCAGTGATAGGCGTTTCAATAATTGAGCCGTCCGGTTTCGCCATCAAACCGCGCATACCCGCCAACTGCCGGATTTGCGCCGCCGAACCACGCGCTCCAGATTCAGCCATCATGAAAATAGAATTAAATGATTTCTGCTTAACCGTCTTGCCTTCCGCATCGACGACAGATTCCTCACCCAAACCGTCCATCATTACTTTAGCCACTTGGTCATTCGCATGAGACCAAATATCTACGACTTTATTGTAGCGTTCGCCGTCGGTTACTAATCCAGAGGCATATTGCGTTTGTATCTCTTTCACCTCAGCTTCTGCTGCGGTAATGATATCGACTTTTTTTGCCGGTATCGCCATGTCTTCAATACCAAACGACACACCCGAAAGCGTTGCGTACCTGAAACCCAAGTACATAATCTGGTCAGCAAGGACAACAGTATCTTTGTTGCCTAGATGGCGGTAGCTGTAATTAACTAGCCGCGAAATGTTCTTTTTGGTCATATCGCAGTT
>JABFSV010000514.1 GCA_013140405.1 Methyloglobulus sp.
AAGCCAATGAATGGAAACAGACAGAGGCCGCAACCTATTGTGGTGTCACTCAGCCACGTATCAACGATCTTTTGCGCGGTCGCGTTTCACGTTTCTCTTTGGATGCCTTGGTAAACATTGCAACTTCCTTGGGACGACGCGTACATATAAAACTTGATGCCGCATAACAAGCCGGTTTGGTATTGATCATCATTGTTTCTCAATACCAGCCGTTCGTCTTTCTTATTTTTAGAGAGGGAAAGATTAGTGCAAACCGACCCTAACCGGAAATTGACGGCCAGCTAATAAGTTTACGTAAAGCCGACATTCAGAATGGTTGCATTGTAAGGGTCGTCAGGGCTCTAAATGTAGTTGCTGATGCCGGGCTCGCGCACCTCCTGCACCATCCGCAAGCCCTGCCAAACGAAGCGCTTGGTCTCCTTGTACGTCCCGGCGTTAGGCACGTTGTGGGCATCCGTTTGCCGGTCTTGGCGGGCGATGCGCCTGCCCAGCGGGTCGTACTCGAACGTGGTGTGAGTTATGCCGCTGCGGTTTTCGGCGCAATGCCCGTTGGTTATTGCGCCCTACGGCCCTGTAGCCTCGTAAGTCGGAAGCGGCGGTAGCCGTGTTCCGACAAAAGATGGTGCGTTGGTTATGGCGGAACGCCTAGCGGCTTCCGCCTTACGTGTTAAGAATCCTTTACATTTCCATAAGATCCAAACCCATCAGCGTAACCATCATATTTCTTCGCAATAGAATCAAGTTGATTCTCGATACTGACTATTTGATCATAATCAGGAATTAAGGTTTTTGTGCAATAACACGTCCAGCCTGAAGTCTCTTCATCTTTTTCAAACATAATATTAAAATCAGCTAACTCATCAATTTCACAAAAATGTTTGCATGCAATTTCAGATGGCATTGCAACAAAGAAGTCTATAGTCAATGGCCGATTCAAATCTGAACCCTCAGTAATCCATTGTTTAATGGCCGCGCTAGTATCGTCATTCCGAATAGATTGCATTTAAACCTCACCAATTAGTGTTAACTTATATAAAAAAATCATTAAGTAATTTTTTGAAAGAATCAATTTATAATTCACCATCTTCTATCCTGTATTTCTTTCCAGGCGAGTCTATCCTGTTGTAATTATTGCCGCCATTGACACCACCATTATTATCAAGCCGTCGTGATTCTGCTTTAAATGCGTCTCGATTGTTTTCAGCAGGACGAAATTCAGTAGCAATATGAGTGTCATTATTTAATTTTTCCTCCCTTCTCGCGGAAATTTGAGAGCGTTCACGAGTACCTTTTCCAGAATAAGTCTTTCCACTTGCATGTAAGTTTGTATACGAACCAACTTCCTTAGCCGCTTTCCCGACATCCGCAGCCTTATCCGCCGCATCCGCAACCCGCTTAATTGTCCCCAATGCCGGAACACCGGGAGCCAATCCAACGGTATCAAGTCCCAAGTTTACAGCGTTATCTGTAGTGGGTTCCTGTGCAAAATTAAACAGGCTTTGGGCAAAAAAACCAAAATCAAGAAAATCCCAAAACGTCCCCGTTGGGTCCATATACATCACCGGATTCCCGTTGGCATAAGTATACACATTAATCCCGCCCTCCAGCCCGATCAAGTCCGGTTGCAGGTAGCGTCCGGTGCGCGGCTGGAAGTAACGGGTGTGGTTGAAGTGCAGCTTGGATTCGGCATCGTAATATTGGCCGGGGTAGCGCAGGTTGAAGGTGACTGGGGTTGCGTCGCCGTCGGGGTTTTGGTTGGCGGGCCAGTCGCCGTAGGGGGCAAACGCCCATACCCACACGGGTTTTGTCAAGTCACCGCTCGCCCTCCTCAAAAAACGCGGGGTGTTGGCGAAGTCGGTTTCGATGAAGTAGGTGGCGATCTTGGCCCCCGCCGCATTTTGGTCGATGACGGCGAGCGGAATGTCGCCCAGCCAGACGTAGTTGCGACGACTGCCGTCGGGATTGACTTCGTAGATTAAATGGTCGGCTTGGTCGTAGACAAAGCGGGTGTCGCCGTCGGTATCGGATTTTAGCACCCGGCGGCGTGCACCGTCGTACACGTAACGGACGTTCACGCCCGTCCGCAGGTAGCGTTTCATCTGCCTTGCGTCGTCGTATTGGTAGCTGACTGGGCCTTGTTGGGTGATAAAGCCGGACAGGTCGTAGGCATTAGGCAAGTTGGAACCGCCGGTGCCGTCCGCAGGTGGGCCGGGGGTGATGGTTTCCTGCGCCACCCGGTTGTTGGTGGTGGGGTAGGTCAGGACATCACGCCGTACTAATGCCCCGGCGGCATCGAAGCTGTCCTGCCGCTCCAGGTTGCCGTTGAGGTCGTGCTGCAACACCCAGTGTTGCAGGTTGGCGACATCACGAGTCGATTGGCTGCTCAGGTGATCGAGGTCGTCATAGTCGAAGTCCCAGCCGCCATAGGTTTTCACCCGGTTGCGGGTGTCATAGAGGACACCGGCGGCATAAATCGCCGTGCCTGCGGCATCGTTCAACCGGATGGCGTTGATGCGCCCACCCGCATCGCGGCTACGCTCGTAGCCTAAGCCGTTGCCGAAGGTCAGGCTGGACAGCCGCCGTATCAAGGGTTGCCACACGATGTTTTTCGCCAAATTGGTCGTTACACCGCCCAAGACGGCATCGACCTGGGTGGGCTTGCCGTGCGCCCCATAGGTGTAATTGACCTGCAAGCCGCCGGGGTAGGTGATGATGTCGGGCTTACCGGCTTCGTCGTCCAGACCGGGCTGATAAGTCGTCATGGTGATTAGCTTGGGCAAGCCGGTGATACTTTGATGCGCGGCGGTCACATCGCCACGGACGTTATAAACAAAATCGTTAGTGACGGTGATATTGCCAGCGGCATCCGTGTTTATCCGGCTGCGCTGACCTAGGCGGCCTGGATAATTGCCGACAGCGGTATCGCCCAGGGTGGACACGTCCCAGGTTTGGGTGAGCTTGCCGCCGTCGGTGTAATCGGTTTGGTAGAGGCGATTTAAGGTGTCGTAGAGTTTGGTGGCGGCATTGCCGTCCTGGTCTTGGCGGTAGGTTTCGTTGCCCGCCAAGTCAAATTTCGACGTGCGGATGCCAAAGTCAGGCGAATTCTGCCGAGTTTGTTGGTTAATTTCATTGTTGATAATGCCAGTTGCCACGCCACCGGGATCAACGACAGAATTGACCCGTCCGGCCACGTCGTAACCCAGGTCGAACAGCAGTTTTTGGGCGCCCAACGTACCGCCAGCAAGCATAAGGGCGTAGGACTTAGTGTTCAATTGGTCGATGGCGGTATAGCCGGTGAGATGGCAAATTTCGCTGCTGATGCAATAGCGGGTTTCCAAGTTGTTGGCGTTGTAGAGGTAATCGCTTAACCACTGGTTGGTGCCGTCGGAGGCGGTGTCAAGCCGCCCCGCGAGGTCGAAGGTTTGCTTCCAGGTTTGGTCGGCCTCGCCGGTCTTGGCGGCAACGGTCTTGAGGATTTTTCCTCGGCTATCGCGGAAATATTCCACCTTGTCAGTAATGCCGCCCACGGTTTGGCTGACGGTTTTCACTGAACCCGCAGGGTTGTAGGTGTAAGCCAACACCGAGCCGTCCGGCTTGGTGTAAGTTTTCAGGCGGCCATTGATGGTGTAATCCCATTTGGTGACATCGCCGCCGGTTACCGTTTCGGTGATCGGCTGGCGCAGGTTGTTGTAAACAGTCGTTGTCACCCGCCCGTTCAGGTCGCGGCGCTGGGTCACTTGACCGTGGGCGTTGACCGCCAGCACCTCGTCCACGATCTGGCCTTTGGCGTTGGTGACTTTCCACAGGTCGCCGTTGGGGTCGTAGTCGGTGATGGTGTTGTCGCCTTCCGTGCGCGGGCCGTATTTGACCATCCGGGTAATGACATGGTTGGTGGCATTATAGGTATAACCATACACTGTTTGGTGGCAGGTGAGCGAGCCGACCGGGCAACTGTCGCTGACCAAGGCTTCGGAGGTGGGGCGGACGATTTCCTTCACCACATGGCCGAAGGCGTTGTAACGCCATTCTTTGGCGACCGTACCCCGGATTTCCGAGGTCATCAGGGGAAAGCGGCTGTCCCAGGTACGGGTGGTGGTGCGGGCTTCGGCGGTGCCGAAAGCTTCGGTCTCGGTCAGCGGCAGGCCGCGCGCGTCGTTGGTGAACTTGGTGACGCGGCCTAGGTAGTCGGTGCGGGTGAGGAGGTCGCCGGTGGTGGTATCCCAAGTGTAACTGGCGTAATCGTCCTTGCAGTCGGCACAACGGGGGGTAGTGGATGTGGGACGCCAAATCGCATATCCTTCATCCCATCTAAGCCCGTTGATGTTTTTGAAAAACCTGTCTGTGTTTAGGGATCGGTAAGTCGAAGTGTCGGTATCCGCAAATTGATCAGCTAATATGTACGGCTTGTAGCCACCATTTCCATCTTGTGGGTGGGTTTGATTTATATAAAATGAAGGGGTTAGATAATGTGTTGAAATCAATGGTTGGTTATTGTGTCCTGGTTTTATAATTTTTGTATACCAAGCACCAAAGCTATTAGTAAAATCGCAAAATTTTGAATCTTGCCCCCCCATAAATTCCATAGAAAACTGGTTGCTACCTAATTCAGAGATGCTGGAGAGGTAGCCATTGAGCCAACTTGGGTGTGGTGCTTGTCCCGGCAAAATAATTCCGTGACATATCTTTCCGAGAAAGGTGTAATTGCGTTGCAACGCACTTAACCCTAATAAAGCGGGGGGAAACGAAATTGTATCAGGACTTGTATCTTGAAAATAACTATACCTATTATTTTGAGGATCAGTCATCAATGTTAACTTGTAGTTAACGCGGAAATCATTGCTATTGTAATCAAATGCCAATTTTCGTCCAGTTGGAATATGAGTAACATACTTTAACCTTCGGTCAATATAATTTGTAGGGATGACAGGAGGCATAGGATCTACCTCGTAAGTTAACCGATGCTCGATACCTGAGCGGTCAAATCGAGCGATTAACCTGTGTTCAGTAGGGTATATCTCATCATAAGCTTCACGTATTCCGGTCTTAAACTGGGTGTAAACCCAAGGATAAGTTACACCGTTTATTTTCCCATTTCGTACTAAAGTATCGCGAACATACTTAAGCCGGGGTTTTAATGTCTCTTCAAACATCGTGCAGATACCCATCGTGCAAACCGTGATCGTACGATTACTGGCAGGCCCACCTAAATTAAAATGGTCAATTAAGCAACTAGAGTAGCTATGCACCCACATTCCTGAATCTAGGTTGGCAAAAGTATTGCAAGTATCACTCCCTGGATGTTGAGGTGAGGCTAAATAGCGGGTAAACTCCAAGGGAAATTGCCCCTCACCTTGATAATCGATTTCCTTAAGCAAAATTGAACCCCAAAATGGTTCTGTTTGAAATTCTACCTGCGGCACCCGGTTCTTGTCCGACTGCTCCACCTGCATCTGGCCGGGGATGGATTCATACGGCAAGCCGGGCATGGCTTGCACTGGCAAAGGACAAACTAAATACAGCAACATCCAAAACGACAATCGGGCAGTCAAACGGTTAATGCAGGTCATGCTAAGTCTCCTTTTGGCAAGGGGTTGGTTTATAGGCAATTTTGCAAATCAGTCAATTTACTTTTGGAACAAGGGTTGTCTAACAGGCCATACTGTTCCGGCGTGTAAGGCCGTTTGTACCAATAAAACCTTGGCAGCAGAAACCAGTTGCTTGATGAAAGCGGAGCAACAAACTTAAGTTTGTCACTCCAATACACACGCGACTCGTCAACGCTTGTGACCTTTAGGTTATGAGGCCGGCAGGTTCATCAAAAAATCCAGGTTTAATCCATTAATAAAAATCTTTTCAATACCAACAATTACATAAGACGTTTCAGCCGTCGTTTTCCCTCACCTGGTTGGCAAAAGAAGCATCCAAAAGCCAAGTTTTGTTGGTCAGATGAATTTCGTGAAGGTCTGTTACTCTACTCCCCAGTGTCTGTGACAAGGAAGATTGATGGGCTGGAATTGGCTGGCTTGTCTTGGCTAACAAGGCGTGGCCTCTGTGATGTGGCCTGTTTAGTTGAGCATGCTTGCGTTAATGCTTTCTTTAACGTCCTACCAAGTACATGTTCATAAGGTTCAATGTCTGTTTTACCCCTTTTGAATGGCCGGTGATCAGGGCATGGACGGGCCGCTTATGGCCGTTAACCCCTTTTCATTTTTTGAAACCACCCCAGTTTCTGAATGTCCGAGTTCCACAAGCCCAAATGAAATTTAATTGTCCGACGATCATCGACCATCAGTAAGGAATCTATGCTGACAAACAGCAATGATGCCAATTAATGTATTGCCCGCTGGTTGAACAACAGATCCTGTTGCCTTTGTATTAAATGAGCGGTAATTTTGTGGTGTTCCAGGGGGTTTGACGCGGACAAAAATTGTCACTAGTTGATCTTTTTGGCTGGCTTTGATTGCCAATAAACTAAGCAAACAAACTTAGGAAAGCATGTAACTTACTGATATTCTGTTTAATATCATAAATAAGTGTCAGCCATTAAAGTTGGCATCCCTATTGCTTAATATATTATGAAAGATGCAGAATTACTTTCATGTTTAACTCCTCGTATCATACCTGCTTTCTTAAGCTAAGCGCATTGACTTACCCTTCGGTAGTGATGCGCTTTTTTTTGCCTGTCGATTATAAGTTTAACGGATTCCGGCAATTGACCAATACTTGGCCAATCTAACAAATCCAATGGGATTTGGACTACTTAGCGAACGGATTGTTGAATTTCCAACCAAGTTATCCACAGTTTTTGTGGATAAGTGGCAAAAGTGTTGTATAAAATCGTTTGTGTAGTTTTGCTGTGTATTTTGTCTGCAAACACGTTATAAAATAGGCTTTAGTCCCAGTGGACGCTTTTTTTAACAGGCAGCTTAACTTATCCAAGGAATCCACATGAACAAAGCACAGCTTATCAACGCAATGGCTGAAAACGCCAACTTATCAAAAGCCAGTGCAGGGCTCGCACTGGATGCCTTGACCAAAACTATAGAAACCGCGTTGGCCACTGGCGATTCAATTACCCTGGTCGGGTTCGGCACGTTCTCGGTGAAGGACAGGCCGGCCAGGATGGGGCGCAATCCCCAAACTGGCCTAGAAATGGGCATAGCCGCTTCGAAGTCCCCATCCTTTAAACCTGGCAAGAGTTTAAAGGATGCCGTCAATGGCTGACACCAATAGCGCCACAGGCTAAAGGCTAAAGGCTAACTACAAACCACAAGATGAACACAACAATGCTGACCGTAAGGCATGGCACGGCATAGTCCAGGACATAATCCTGGAACCCGTAATCTGGTTCGCGTTTATCGTTCATTTCTGTTTTTTTGGTTTCTTATTTAGAGGGGGTCAGGCGGCATTTGCGTCTAACACAAGAGTTAAGCATTTTTCATGCCGCCTAGCTCCTTTTGTGTCCGCCACCCGTCGATGCTTAGGATTGCTGACTTTGTGTTCAGGATGCTTCCTGCCCAGACAGCGCACAAGTGCCCAGGGCAAAAACAAAGTGACACAATTTATCCCTGTACCGGCCAAGGTTTCAGGGGGCCTCGCAAGTCCAACGCTTCTTTGGAAAGGTCAAGGACGCTATTTTTTGTGCCGTCTTCAGCAACAGTTCCTTGAGCCATCAAGTGGGGCAATTCTTCGCCGGCAAATTGGTCAATTGCGAAACCCGCCTGTTGCACATTATGTTTGGATGGCAAACAAAAGCTAAGCGCGAATGCCCCCAAAAAAAAGCCCCATTAGATTTTTTGGCACTAGGCCGTTTTAACAGAACTTCCAGACAGGGCACCGCTCTTGAATACACCTCCGTTTGCAACCAAGTTTCAATCCACGCGCCCACGCGGGGCGCGACCTTAGAGTTATTCTAAGGCAGCGTTTTTACAATGTTTCAATCCACGCGCCCACGCGGGGCGCGACTTTTTGGCTTAACTTTTCAAAAGTTGCGGAGGTAGTTTCAATCCACGCGCCCACGCGGGGCGCGACGCCCCTTAGCTCTGCGTTATGCGGCATCAATTGTTTCAATCCACGCGCCCACGCGGGGCGCGACATTTTTTTGGTGTATACCATTCATTATTTGCGGTTTCAATCCACGCGCCCACGCGGGGCGCGACATGGGTTCTTTCATTTCGTCCCTGACCTTTTTGGTTTCAATCCACGCGCCCACGCGGGGCGCGACTTGACCTTTGAAGTCGTTACCTCAGCATCAGCAGTTTCAATCCACGCGCCCACGCGGGGCGCGACGGTCGTTATAAAGTTTATGTTGACCCATATATGGTTTCAATCCACGCGCCCACGCGGGGCGCGACTATTTATTATGCCAATCGTGGTTTAGCAATGGAGTTTCAATCCACGCGCCCACGCGGGGCGCGACAACTGCACCAAGTGTAATCGCGTCAGCAGACGGTTTCAATCCACGCGCCCACGCGGGGCGCGACTTGGCGGCGTTGAATGTACTTATCCTGAATGGTGCGTTTCAATCCACGCGCCCACGCGGGGCGCGACGCTTTCGCGGCCTTTGGCTTCCGTGTGGTTTAGTTTCAATCCACGCGCCCACGCGGGGCGCGACAACCACCGACAAGTTGCTCGGTGTTTAACGATAGTTTCAATCCACGCGCCCACGCGGGGCGCGACGCAGCACAGGGAAGCCCATATCATTCGCAGTTGTTTCAATCCACGCGCCCACGCGGGGCGCGACAGGAAAACAAGTCAGTCTGCATAGTTATAGATGTTTCAATCCACGCGCCCACGCGGGGCGCGACATAAAGCTACTTAGCTTAGCATTACTGCTTAAAACGGTTTCAATCCACGCGCCCACGCGGGGCGCGACTGGGGCTTGCATAGTGCGTACAACACCAGGGAGGTTTCAATCCACGCGCCCACGCGGGGCGCGACTAGTTCTTTGCTTCGCCATAAGCGCGATTGCACGTTTCAATCCACGCGCCCACGCGGGGCGCGACTAGCCATTGACGGCACTTCGGCTGCTTCTTGTGTTTCAATCCACGCGCCCACGCGGGGCGCGACGACAAAACCATTAAGGTCTACCTCGCGTCTGTGTTTCAATCCAAGCGCCCACGCGGGGCGCGACCTTTTTGTTTCATTTCGATCTCCTGTTAAGTTGTTTCAATCCACGCGCCCACGCGGGGCGCGACACATTATGTTTGGCTTTGATTATGTGCTTGATCCGTTTCAATCCACGCGCCCACGCGGGGCGCGACTATTAAGCTGGTGGACTCAAGCAAAAGAAATTGTTTCAATCCACGCGCCCACGCGGGGCGCGACCCGTTGTCTGTGTCGATTAGCACCGGGTTGGTGTTTCAATCCACGCGCCCACGCGGGGCGCGACGTAGTAAAACAAATTCCATGCGCCCCAGGCGGTGTTTCAATCCACGCGCCCACGCGGGGCGCGACCTATTCTGGCACACCTAACTTCACTGTTGAATGGTTTCAATCCACGCGCCCACGCGGGGCGCGACCTTATTCGCGTTATTTCTGAAAGCCTTCGGCTTGTTTCAATCCACGCGCCCACGCGGGGCGCGACGGCAAGGCGCACGTTGTCTGGGTTCTTTTCATTGTTTCAATCCACGCGCCCACGCGGGGCGCGACTCCGCAGCAAAGTTTTTCAGCGTCATTTTTCTTGTTTCAATCCACGCGCCCACGCGGGGCGCGACGTAACTTAACGGAGACATATTTCCCAGTTATTGTTTCAATCCACGCGCCCACGCGGGGCGCGACCTAGGGATTGATTCCCAGGGGTGTCGAGTGTTGTTTCAATCCACGCGCCCACGCGGGGCGCGACCAGGCCAGCCGTTACTATTGCCTAATGTTCCTGGTTTCAATCCACGCGCCCACGCGGGGCGCGACCAAGATCCCCGTCACCATCGGCACGGCGATGGAGTTTCAATCCACGCGCCCACGCGGGGCGCGACGAACAGCTCCGCGCTTTCTTTGGTGTTAAGCTGGTTTCAATCCACGCGCCCACGCGGGGCGCGACTAAATTGATTGGAGCAAGTGACGACGTAGGAGGTTTCAATCCACGCGCCCACGCGGGGCGCGACTTGTTGTTTGATAGTTTCTCGACAGGGATAGCTGTTTCAATCCACGCGCCCACGCGGGGCGCGACGAGGGGGAAACCCCTCCTTTTTTATCTTAAGGGTTTCAATCCACGCGCCCACGCGGGGCGCGACTCAGACCTGCCCAGTCTTCCTCAATTGCCCTTTTGTTTCAATCCACGCGCCCACGCGGGGCGCGACATGGAATTGCTCTATGAAACATACCCTTTCTGCGTTTCAATCCACGCGCCCACGCGGGGCGCGACGCCAAGAGAACCAGGGCTTTATTTGCCAAAAGCAGTTTCAATCCACGCGCCCACGCGGGGCGCGACAATGAACTTAAGCGTGTAGTTAGTCGATCCTTGTTTCAATCCACGCGCCCACGCGGGGCGCGACCGTTACACCTGCCAACCGTACCAGAAATATTAGTTTCAATCCACGCGCCCACGCGGGGCGCGACAGACAGGATTGCTGGTAGGTGGGCGAGAGTTCATGTTTCAATCCACGCGCCCACGCGGGGCGCGACCTCCCGACGAATGGAGGATAGCTAGAGAGTATTTTGTTTCAATCCACGCGCCCACGCGGGGCGCGACCAGAAAAGCAGGTCGATCAAGGCAGTGAAACAGTTTCAATCCACGCGCCCACGCGGGGCGCGACATATGTGGAAAGGTCGTGAGGATGGGTTGACTGTTTCAATCCACGCGCCCACGCGGGGCGCGACAGCCCATTACAACAGGCTAAAGCAAATCTTGCAGTTTCAATCCACGCGCCCACGCGGGGCGCGACAATTGTTTGACCTGACATGCTACCCTTTAAACCTGTTTCAATCCACGCGCCCACGCGGGGCGCGACTAAGGAGGATGCGGCTAGGCGGCGGTTGGCGTGGTTTCAATCCACGCGCCCACGCGGGGCGCGACCACAAGGACGGAAACAAGTCAAACAACTCTATCGTTTCAATCCACGCGCCCACGCGGGGCGCGACGACGAGGTTAGGGAAGAGGCTGCAATGCCAGATGGTTTCAATCCACGCGCCCACGCGGGGCGCGACAAAAAACTGGGCATACAAGGCCGTCAAGCTGGAGTTTCAATCCACGCGCCCACGCGGGGCGCGACTGTTCACTAGGATGTTAGCAGTGCCATTGCTCATAAGTTTCAATCCACGCGCCCACGCGGGGCGCGACAGGAAAATAGATGCCTTCCTGCAATTGATGGATGTTTCAATCCACGCGCCCACGCGGGGCGCGACGTTGATGGTGAGGAGCGTTATGTCCTTGTCATGTTTCAATCCACGCGCCCACGCGGGGCGCGACCGCCTTTGCTTAAACAATTGAATCTTAAGACGGAATTGCGCCTAAAATGCGTATCGATCAATACAAAAGCTTCGAGCATTGTAATTCAACTCAAACATAAAATAAATTCAGCGATGAATCAGTATGTTGCCTAATATGCGAAAGTTACGTGCATTTTATGTGTGCTTAGGGTTCGCATTACATTAATAGCAAGCCATTCAGGTCTAATGGTTTCTTCGCACCGATATGTTCAACGCGACGTTCCCAGTTGGTGCCCAGGTAATAAATTCGCAAACTATCTTCATTTTCATCCATGACATTAAGCAAATCGTTTTTCAATCGTGTCCATTGCGCCATATCAATCTCAATCTCAAAAACGGAATACTGTACACGTTGTCCAAAAACTTGGCACAATCTTGATATCTTACGTAAGCGTTTTGGCCCAGTTTCATTTTTGAAGCTCACATCGTATGTCACTAGAATCATCATGGCTGTTTCCCCACATTATTTCCATAAAAAAGGCACATAACTGTCGCAATCCCCTCGCAGATGCCGCGCCAATATTTGTGCCTGCAACCATGGCAGTAACCCTATTGGTACCGATTCCTCAAACCACGGGTGCATCAACGTATCTTGCTTGCGATCTTGCCATGCGGCCAATAAGCTCTTACGTGGTTCTTCCTTTAATGTGACAGAACCGTTGGGCCACGTCTCAAAGTCTTTCGCTACCAGTTGCCGTTTATTGATGAGTGACAAGACAAAGCGGTCTGCCATTGGCCGCAGTTCTTCCGCCAAATCCAACGCCAGTGACGGCCTACCGCTCCGCAATTGGTGCAAGAAGCCACTAGCAGGATCAAGCCCTGTGGTTTCCAGTGCGGAACGGCAATCATGGGTTAGCAAGGTGTAGGCAAAAGACAGCAAGGCATTGATAGGATCGGTCGGTGGCCTACGTCTACGGGCATCAAAGGTAAAATCGGCCTGTCGCAGCAGATGTTGAAAAACGCCGAAATAAACTTGGGCGGCTTCACCTTCCCGACCCATCAGGGTGTCTATCGCCCTGCAGTCGGCAAGTTGCGCCAAGCAGCGGGTCAGGCGTTTTTCTGCCGTGGCAATTTCGGCAAGGATAACGCCGTCTTCGGTTTTATCGCCGTAATCCCGTAAATATCGCCTCAAGACATACCGCTGGTTGTACAATTTTCCTGTCAACATCGTTCGTGCAATCGCAACGCTTTTATCGGTATTGGCTCCGGTTAAATGTTGGGTACGCCTAAGCAGCACGTTACCGCTGACCGGACCTTCTACCCGCGCCAGGAATTTGCCAAACAGGTTGAGATAAGTGATAGTGATACCGTTTTCGGTACAATGTGCCATCAAGTAAGGCGATATGCTGACTTGACCAAAACAGACCAAGCCCTGAAATTTGTGGATAGGGATACGTGCCTTGATTTCATCCTCAACTTTCATCACCAAATTGTCGTTGTCCTTATGCACCCAGGAATTTTGTGTTTGGATGTAGATGACATTGCGTAGCGGTCGCATGGTTAATCCTGTGCCAGTTGTAGGGTGAGCCACTTGGAGGCTGATTTGCCAAAACCTTGTGGGTGGCATTGGTCGTTCAGCGAGCAATTGCGGCACTTTTTGGCTTGATACTGCGCCTTAGGCGTGCTTTTTGTCTGGACGATATTTCGGCAAGCCAAGATGGTTTGCCGAGTCAACCCACGCAATTCATCATCAAAAACCACTGGATGTCGCCGACGCACTTCGCCGTAAAATAACGCCCCTTCCGGCACGGCCTGGCCTTCCATATCTTCCAGGCATAAAGCCTGGGCGCACAGTTGCACTTCATCTGCGCGGTGGGCTTTGGGTTTGCCGCGTTTGTACTCGATGGGATAAGGTTTTTCCATTCCATCCGGATGTTTATGGTATTCCACCACATCGGCAACACCTTCTATACCTAACTCACCGTGAGACAGTCGCAACGAACGCACGGTTCGCACCGCCCCGCGTTTTTCCTGCTCGGCTTGGTTGACACGCTGGTGCAACACCTGCCCTTCCGCCGTAAACTGGTTTTCTATCCAAACATCTTCCAGTTCTATCAGGGCAAATTGCCTGGGACAATAGAGATAGTGCTGCAGGCGGGATAGGTAAATTGGTTCTAATGCCATGCACCTAATCACGCCGTTGCCGCATCAAATTCAATGCCTACCATTTTAAATATGCTTATCATGAAGGTTTTGAAATCGACTTGAGTCAGCTGCTGATGGAGTACTGATACCTCCGGACTGACGGTTTTTCTAGCATACTTTTTCTGGAGAAACTCATAGAAATCGAGCAACTCTTGTTGAGCATTCGCAGGCAAAGTAGATAAATCAACCGTTGGCATAATATATTTCCTTGTAAATACTGGGACTACAGGCGCGACTGCTAAGCTATCACCACCTAATAAATATCTCTCAGAATTTTTCGTCTATGGTGACATCTTTAAGATCACCATTATCGACGGTGATTTTATAATCGCGGAAACTTGACGCGGGCGTATCGGTTTCGCCATGAATACGTTCGACTTTTACACGGTCGAATAATATGTGTGCAGGTACATTTCCTAAAGCATCGTTATGTTTAAACACGACCAATTTACGTGCCGCCATTTCGCCACGAGCGGCAGAGCGGTCATGTTCAAACATTAAACCCAGAGCTTGCCAAAGTTTTTCCAAATCGGTTTCCGAAAAACGGGTTTTACCTGCCAATTTAGCGGAAATAAAACCATGTACGCGGTACAAACCATAAGGCACGATGTGTTTGCGTCCCATGGTACGATTTCCGCCTGATTGCTCCTCGGCCTCTTTTTCAGTGGTTACCGCCATGCGGGTGATTGATATTTCCAGCGGGATGATCGGGTCTATTGATTTGGCGAATGCCAGTTGTACCGGGCCGCGAACCTGTCCACAATTGACCTCGGTGGTCATAACCGCACCAAAAGCACGTATATCAAAAAAGTGCTCGCACATCCAACTGGTTATCTCATCCGCCTTCTTAGTTTCTTTGGGTAATTTTTTCGACTCATGCTTAATATCAAGTGCTTCATAAGCTCTTTTATTTTGTAGGTTTAATATGCTTTTTTCTTTTACATAAATTTCATAGCCGGGCGTTTTCTCATCGGTCAATTCAATAAAATTACGGATTTTTCGCTTTAGGCACACATCGGTAACCAGGCCTTTACTTGATTCGGGGTCTAATCGCGGCATGTTGCCCGCATCGGGATCGCCATTGGGATTGCCGTTGCTTACGTCAAATAAATAAACAAATTCGTAGCGGTTTTGAATAGTCATTATGGTTGTCCTTAATTGTTTGATGATTCGTTAGATTCGTCGGCGACGGCATCGGCCTTTTTGCTGCTTTCAAAATAACTTTGCTTTTGGTGGTAATAGCCAATGGTAAAGCGCCCTTGTTCTTCGACAGATAAATGCCGTGGAAAACTGTTTTCTATGCCGGCAATAATTTCAGCTAAATCTTTTTTCAGATTGACTGCGTAGCCGGGCTTGTCCTTGCGCAGCTTAGTCAGATGATTTTGGCTACTAGCCAGCAAGCGGGGGAAAACCGAAAAAGGCACGGTCGAGGCCGTACCGTAATATTTATCGGTTACCGTGCTATTCAGATCGCGTCCTAAAGCGGCTTCCTGAATTCGTTCTATGACTGCGAAAAGCCTTCCCAAACGGTAGGCTGTATGAGTGCTGTTTACATTTAAACTCATTGGTACTTCCTCCTGTATCAATCCTTTACGAAAATCGCGTTGAATAATGGCTTTTATCATGGCTACCCGAATACCGTTAATATCACCATCCGAGCGGATTCTTTGAATCAGTTGCGCCAACAACATACGCGGATAGGATTGCCCGGTAATAATGGCACGCATTAATTCGCCTGCTAATTGGGCCGGTATGTTTTCACTTTTGCCTTGCACCGCTGTTTGAATCAGTAAACGCCAAACTGAGGGCGGCTCACGCCAGGGCAGTGGATTTAAGGATAAATCCTGAAAGTGTTCTCTGATGTTGCTAGCCAATTGCCCAAAGGTGGTGTCCAGCCAGTAGCGTATTGATAACCTTGCAGCATTGGGCGCTAACCCCAGGACGAAAAAACGGGTTTCAGGGTCAAGATTAGGTGCAAACTCGTTTAAAGGTCTGCCTTTAGCTATTTTGTCTAGTATCGGTTTTATTTGTGCTGTTTGTTGTCCATCGTCTGCGGGCATGTTTAGCATAAAAGCAAACAAGGATTCGGCTTGCTGTTCTGTTTGCCCATCCCTGGCAACCGCCCAAAAAACGGTACTGGTATCGCCGATAGATATGCACTGGTTGTTTTCACGTCTTAACAGATAATTTAATGCTGTGGTATAAGCAAATGCAGCCATTTCCGAAATTGGCGCATTTTCGCCTTGCGACTTTCCATAAGAAGTATAGGCATCGGCATTAAAGGAAACAATTGAACCGCCTGAACTTTGTCCGCCATAAACGCCTTTTATGGATGGATGCAAATTCATGTATGGCTCATGTTTTCCTGTATCAAGACAAACGGCTTTGTTGGCATCGGTTTTAGGTTCGATATTTTTTAACCAAAACTTTAATGCCTCCCGCCGATCATGTATATATTCCCTGTCGCCATCGAGCTTAAAGGCGAAGTTAGCATCAAGCATTTCATTTTTAAAATACGGGGGTTTAAATTTATCTGGTGACCAATTTTCTAAAAAACGGCTAATAGCAAGCAACCCTTCGTCCTCTGTACCAGCCAATAAATTTAAATGTAATTTTTTGAACGCCTCAAATGTGAGTGGAGATATTTTCAAATCATTTTTGCTATCAGATTCAACACCAAGGCAATATGCTGTTTTATCCCAAAGGAAAAAAGCATTATTTTTTCCTTCCTTAAAAGCTTTCTCAGTAAATTGTCCACTTCGTTTAACCGACCACGGAACTTTTATGTATCTACCCTTGGGTTTTTTGTCATCCGATAAGTTTGACTGCACATCTACAAGCTCTCCATTACGTTTAAGTACCAGAATATAACTAATGCGCTCCTCACTAAAGCCATAAGCCGGTACACGCGCCAAACCGGTAACAGCATCAGGGGTATCCGCCAAGCGTTGATAATATTGCGCCAGGGAACTCAGTATCATGCTTTCACCTCGTCGCCATAAAAGTCCGGCACGGTGATTACGCCTTCTTTTAGCTCAGCTTTGAAAAAACGCGGCATCATCCCGTTGTCAAAATCAATATCATGGAGCATCCAGCCCAAATCACGGTTAAGTTGTTCCGGTGTCAGCCTTGATTCCGGTAACGTATCTTCCGGTTTAATCAAAGCAAAGTGGGCAGGAAACTCACGAACGCCCATGCAAGGCTGCTGGAAGCATTGGCCTTTTCGCGCCCTGCGATTAAATATGTCCAGATGCTTGCCTACGTTGTCTTCGTCGGTGGCTAAGTCGGTCAATTCAAAATGGGCTTCAATAATATAAGCAACATTGCGCAGTATGGTTGAAGCGCGTTGCTGACGCTCATTGGAATCATCCGCTACCAGATATAAATCCCGGGTACTTTGATTACGCATGGCTGTTTTGATTTTACTTGCTGAAATTTTGCTACCGACTTCATTTCGCCTTATCGACTCAAAGCGCACAGGTTGTAAAACATAGATTTTGTCGATAACCCAGCGAATCGCCGGTTTCCAGTGAATCGCCTCCAGTATGCCCCGCGCTGCCGAGGGCGTGATTACATCATAAGACACGCGCTCTACTTTCATTTCAGGGCGGGTAAAACACGCATAGTCGCCCCAAATATGTAATTTAATACCGTAAGCCATATTGTTTAACCTTATTCCGCTTTAAATAATTGTTTTCTCAGCTTCTATAAAAACCGGATTATCCCAACTAAGCCCCGCCTCCTTATCATAAAGATCAGTATCGATTAAACGCCAGAATTGATCGCCAAACTGCTCAGGTTTTATAGGTGCAATAGCGCGTGCTTTTAACAGTTCCTTAAAACCATTCTCAGGAATTTGAACCAAATAAACTTGTAACTGACGGGCTATAGCGCCTATATTTTCAGCAAACTCCAGATCCCGCACTAGTTTTTCGGCATTGTCATCAAATTCAATGATTATAGGTTTAAGGCGGGTTTCTATCATACGAAAATCACGGGCGATATTCTGAAAAGGAAAACTCAAATTCCGGCAGTGATCGTTATGTTTTTGCAGAATTTTCTTTTTGTCCAATTCGTCTCCTTTAGCCTTGTACACAAAGTTAAAATAAGCCTTTAAGGCATCCGGCGACAAAATGTTACCGTCATGGTTACGCAGGACTTCCCGCATATTGCCCGTCAATTGATCCAGTTCAGTGGGAGCTTTCCAATCAGGGCTTTGAAACACCAATACTTCACTGTCGTTACGCTCGCGCTTGCCTTCACGGTTACAGCGACCTGCTGCCTGGGCAATAGAATCCAAGCCAGCTTCAGCGCGAAGTACGCTAGGAAAATCGACATCCACACCTGCCTCAATTAGGGAGGTTGAAACCACTCGGCAAGGCTTACCTAACCTCAAGTCTTTATTTACCTTTTTCAAAATCTGTGAGCGATGCTTAGCGCACATCAAAGTTGTAAGATGAGTTGCCCCTTCTAATTCTATCTTCTTCATGTTGTCATACAAGCTGCGGGCATGGCGGCGGTTGTTGACGATGATTAATACCTGCTCTTTTTCCCGCAAGTGGGTAAGCAGTTGTTCATCCGTTTGTACGCCGATGGCTTTTACCCTTACCCTTTCAAGTTCGGCAAACAACGCGGGTGGATTGGGGGCAATTTCACGGACATTTTCAAAACCATTGTGCAAATGTTCCGCTGTTAATGCCGGTTGTGTTGCTGTACACAGTACAATGCTGCATTGGTAATTCAAGGCCAGTTCATCAAGAGCCGCCATGATTGGATACAGTAATTTGAGCGGCAAGGTTTGGGCTTCGTCGAGAATAATCACGCTACCGGCAATATTGTGCAGCTTGCGGCATTGCGAAGTCCGGTCGGCAAACAAGGATTCAAAGAATTGCACGGCGGTGGTGACAATAACGGGGGCATCCCAGCTTTCCATTGCCCGCTTCAAGGTATCACGGGCGTTGTTATTCGGTAATTTGGTATCATCAAAGGCACTGTGATGCTCTATGATCGCATCGGCCAAGTTGCCAAACGCTTCACGAAAAACTTTGGCGTTTTGTTCAATAATGCTGGTAAATGGTATGACATAAATTATCCGCCTCTGCTGATGAGTAATGGCATGATCCAGGGCAAAAGCCATTGAAGTGTAAGTTTTTCCACCCCCCGTGGGTACGGTAAGGGAAAACAAACCGGGGATCAATTGCGCCTTTTCTCGGCTGTGGTCAAGTATCAGTTGCCGAAGTGAATTGATACTTTTGGGTGGTTTTGTTACCAAAGCTTGCTGAATTTCTTCTAATTTTGCATTGAACCGTTCACGTAGATCAGGTAACGAAGGATAGATTCTGTCAGTACTGTCTTTGCCTTCCAAGTGAAGGTAATAGTTGTTGGTATCCTTTCTGTCGGCATCGACTAAACATGAAAAAATCATGCGCGTTAAAAAAGCCAATTGAAAGCCAGGCCATGCTTTATGAGGTTTTAATGCAGGTAATGTCAATTGCACTGGCAGTTTTATTTCTTGTTCCCATTTTGGATCAAGATGTGGAATGTCTTTACTGGGTTCAAGCTTTAATCGAACATCCAGGGTTGAACGCTGATCTCCCTCATCAATACCATTCGCCAAACCGGCGTGATGTCCTGCAATGCAATAAGCAAGCAATTTACCCATTAACTGCCAACGATTAAATGCTATCTGAGCACCAGCCGTGGCATGATCGACCCTGGTTTTCCCACCTTGTAATCGTTTCAGAAACTCTGGGCAATATTTGCCAAGGTCATGCAGTAAACCAGCGTATTTGGCTAATTCGTTAGCTCCAAACCACTGAGCGTTTTGCTCGGCAATTTCGCTGACCTTGCTCAGGTGATCAAATAAGGTCTGACCATCAGATAAATCTTCAAGTTTTCCTGAATGGGCATAATACACAGTTTGATTAGATTGTTGTGTTGGCATTATGTGTATTTGTTTAACCTTGATTAAACTCGTTGGAGTCAAAACTCTTTTGTTTCTCAGGAAAATTGGTTTTACCAACTTACTCTTTACCTTGCTACTCAGTTTAAAATAACTTGAGCCAATTGTTTTTTGTCGGCTGAAGATCGGACATGGGCAATGTAGCGTTCGTTGTGTTGGCTTACAGTCATCAGTTGGTCCTATGGAATTGTCTGCGCCATAAGATATAAGGCGACAAATGCCCATTTGCACCCTAAGCGGGCATATCTGTGCTTTATATCATAGATGGCCCAAAAATATTGGTCTAACAAAGCAGTTGCGTGTGTTGCCTAAGCTGGGTGCCAATGGCATAATGCGGCTTGATTGATGTATAAAATTTGATACACTATGTGTTGTTGGTTAGGAATGGAAAAAGAAATCCGGTGGATAGGCTCATCTTATGAGGATATCCTTGACTTCCCGCTTGGGGCAAGGAAAGAAGCAGGGTTCCAGTTAGGGAAAGTGCAAGCGGGTCTTGACCCGGATGATTGGAAGCCCTTCGGAAAAGTTGGCTCAGGCACCCGGGAAATCCGTATTAGGGATGCCAACGGTATTTATCGGGTCATGTATGTGGTCAAATTCGAAGAAGCCATTTATGTGCTCCATTGTTTCCAGAAGAAAACTGAAGCGACTACTAAGCACGACAAAGATATTGTAGAAGCCCGCTATAAGGCCGTGGCAAGAGAAAGGGGTGAACCAAAATGAGCGATATTGACACAAAAACAAGGCATGTGACGCAGCCAGGGGCGAACCTATTTGTCGAGCTAGGGTTTGATCTGACGGAAGCTGAACAGCTCGAAGCCGAATCAAGAAAGCGCATTAACGACACCAATGCCTTGAAAGCGGAGCTAATGGATGAATTGGCGAAATGGATAAATGAAAACCACCTGAAACAAGGGGAAGCTGCCGCAATATTGCAGGTGACACGACCGCGTGTATCTGACGTCGTGAACAAGAAAATGAGCAAATTTACGATTGACGCTTTGGTTGGCATGTTGTCCAGGATTGGTAAAACCGTGCATCTCGCAATTGGTTAAATAATCACTGTCAACACATTCGGTATCCTTAACATAGCTATTATTGCCCAAAGCCTCGAAATGGTAAAAATAAGAGAAAGATTATATATAGAAGCCATTTATTTCAGTTACTTACGATGCTACCCATTCGACCAGATTAATCCAAACTAAACGAAACTCTTGTCTCATAAAATGAATAATTTACATTTATAGTCAATAACTTAGTATATTTGAAAAATGGAATATTTACCATTTCGAGGCTTTGGGCAAACATAGCCAATAAGTAGATATTTTATATCCTGATTTCTACTATAATTTTTCAAGCCTCGGATTTCTCGTGAATTCCACCCAAGCCATTTACACGGTCCAACAACTCATGAGCAAGCACTATCAATTCTTTAAGCAATTGCGCATCAATATCCAAATGACCTTCATATTCGGCAAGGTTACGGCGTTTATGGCATTGATCCAATACCCGCCATTTGGCATTTTCAAGGCCCAAGGTATGTTGCAAGCATTGAAAAACAATATAGCGCTTATCAGAGCGATACCCGTGCCAACGCAGTGCGGCCAAAGACAACGCATGTGCCGCCCCATAAGCCAAGGAAAATTGGCTATCTGACGATAAGCCTTGCAGTTTGACATCCTGCAATTTAGTGGTTGCTGCCAACACCATACCGTCAAATTCCCCTTGATTGGGTGGTTCTCGATTAAGCTCTTTTATCTTTACAAGGTTATCTAATGCGTCCATTAATGTTTTACCTGTCAATCCTGTATGTTGCTAAGTTCCTTGTCACCCAACAACCACAGCTTGGGTTGTTCCATTACCCTTTTTATAAAAGGTTGATGGCTAGTCTTACGGTCGTTAAATTCGGTTACAGTGTACATTGTCGGGTTAATAGTCCTGCCCAGTTGTTTTTCTGCGGGAGCCAATAACTCCATCACCCCACCATAACTTATTTCATCACCCACCAACATCAGGTCAATATCACTGCTTGCGTGTTCAGTGCCATGGGCTATAGAGCCATAAACGAAGGCACCGCTTAGTTGTGGCAACAATGGTGTCAAAGCGGTCTTGATAATATCCACGACCCCAAATGTTTTTTGGGTGATCGACTTTAATTCGTTAAAGATCGGATTATTGGGGTTCGCCTGATAATGGTTTTGGTTGCCCTGTCGCGACACTGTCAGAAGGCCAGCCGCACAAAGCTTTTCCAATTCCCGATTTACCGTACCCTTACCCACGGCAGCTAAGCGCACGATTTCGTTTAAATAGTAGGTTTGCTCGGGCTTCCCATACAGTATACCCAATACCCGTTGCTGGGTTTTGGTGAACAGGGCATCGCCAATAGCAGAGCAATTAATCATTCACACACCTATAAGTCCTATCATGGGTACTATAGGTCTCTTTTTGGGACTTATCAAGAAGATGCTTTAGTTTTTATTGCAGCCGAAGGCTTACTGGCTTGCAGAAATGACGGTATCACATGTGTAAAGCCAATAACTATTAAAAATACCAATACTTAAAATTATTCATACGACCAAACCCTTGAGTGTTTTACTTAGAAACAAAGGTATGGCGTTTAAATTATCAGGCTTCTTAGTATGTCCAGAAAACGACCGTTTGCGCGACATTTGGCTGTAGGTCAGTTTCCTGGCACCATTTCAAATCGTTTCCTACACCCCCGTAAACGCATCGCTGACCACCTTTTGCCGTTGCTTGGCATCGGTGTCAAGGTACAGGGAGGTGGTGCTGATGTTGGCGTGGCCGAGCTCGTCGCGGATGTAGGCCAGCGGCACCTGCCGGTCATTGGCGAGGTAGCTGCCGTAACTGTGCCGCAGCCAATGGGCCGAGGCCTTGCGCAGCTTGGCGGCGAGGCGGGGGTCGGCAGTGCCGCCGGTTTCCAGGCCGGTTGCCATCTGGTCGAAGAACGCCGCCAGGACCTTGTGGATGCCCGCCGGGGACAGGTGCTTGCGCCCCGTCTTATCGCGCAGGCTGGGGACCAGCGGGGCCTGTTGGGGCAGGAAGTCTAAATGCGCAGGCATGCCCCGCACCCCCAAGTACGCCTTTAGTTCATCAATGAAGGCGTTGGGCAGCGAGGTCTTACGTTCCTTGCTGTTTTTCCCGACCACCCGCAGGAAATAGTGCTCCCCCTGGTCGTCTTCCAAACATTCAATGTCGCCAAAGCTGGCGGCGGCCAGCTCATGGATGCGCAGCCCCGTGCTGAATGCCAGCCGCAGCAGGTATAGGGTGCGCCGGGTGGCCGGGTACTCTAAGGCGTCCGGGATGGCCTGTGCGGCGGCGTAAGCAAACACCGCTTGCATCTGCTTATGGGTGAACGCCCGGTTGTTGGCCTGGGATTTCGCCTGGGCAAACTTGATGCTGGCGATGCCGTCAAAGTTGTTGTGTTTCAGGTACTGCTGCTTGACCAGCCAGTCCAGACAGGAAGCGATGACGGTCTTGGCGTAGTTGACGCTGCGGGGCGACAGCACCAGGGCGGGTTTTTCGGGTCCGGGGTTGGCGTCCGCCGGCCCGTCCTTGCCTTTGTCTTTGTCTTTGGGGATACGGTAGGTGAACGGCTTCCAGCCGCCTTGGCCCTTGACCGCCGGGGCCAGGGTGACCCATTGGCTGTTGGCCGTGGACAGGGTCTTCAGGAAATGGATGTAGGCCTTGCAGTCGTCGGTGTTGAGCGAGGACAGGGCTTTGCCCCGTTCCAGCACCGCCCACAGCAGCAGGCGCTCCAGTTCTTTCTTGTAGGCGTTGTAGGTCCTGGGGTTGCCGTCCTTTAAAGACAGCCAACTGTGGATGGCGTCGAGGTCGTGGCTAGCGTCGATCCGGCAGGGCCCAGCGGCGCGGTTGCTGCCGTGTTCGCCATTGAGTGCGGTGGGGACTATTGCCCGTTCCAGTGGTGCGACGGCTTTCAGGGGCACGGGCAAGGCCGTTGGCACCGGCCGTCTGTTGAGCGTGTGGCCCAGTTGCAGGGCGTTGTCGTCAAAGAACCTGACCAGGGTTTTTTGTGCAGCGGCAAGCGGGCCGGACAAGGCCACGTCCCCGGCAAAGGCCGCCTCCAACAGGCCGGCCAGGTCCGCCAGGGTTTTGGTGCCGCGGGGCAAGGCAGCACAAATAGCCCCACCAAACCACTGCCCGACGGCATCGCCCAGGCCAGGCAAGGGGTCCGGCAGGCCTTTCAGGGTGTCCAACGCCTTGAGGCAACGGCGTTGCCAGGCTTCCGACGCTTCCCGCTCGCCGAGCCATAAGCCCACCAGTTCAGCCTTGCCATAAAACCGTGCCTTGGTGGCCAAGCGCCGGCGCAGGCGCCTGATGCGCTTCTTGGCCGTCTCGCCGCCTTCGGGCAGCTGGGCATCCAGCTCGTCCCAGTCCAGGTGCCTGGCCCATCCCCTCAACAGGGTCAAAACGCCCAAATCCATTGCCTTCCCCCTAAAAAAATGGCCCGTTCAGCAGTATAACCGGAAAACGCAGTTAAGTTAATATAATGCAAGTTATATTGACTATAGCCTTATAAAACTAATATATTTTAGTGT
>JABFSV010000330.1 GCA_013140405.1 Methyloglobulus sp.
TTTTGGTTAGTGTCATCGAAATTTCCTCCTTAACTAAACTTATAATCAGTTTATCATTCTAACCGGACGTTGAATTCATTAATTCAATCCCCATAATGGCTGTACAACAACTACTTAAAGAGGCTGCACCATGATGCGAATTTTAATGTTCCTAGCTACTAACATCGCCGTGATGATTGTTATTAGTATTTTGTTTAACCTACTGGGTTTTACTGGCTATATTAACGCCCAAGGGGGCATAGACCTGGGACAGTTGCTGGTGATGTCGGCGATCATTGGCGTGACCGGTTCAGTGATCTCATTGGCAATGTCAAAAACAATGGCCAAAAACTCAATGGGCGTGCAAGTCATAGCCCAACCGCAAAACCAAACTGAAAAATGGTTGGTCGATATTGTTAGCAAGCAAGCCAAACAAGCGGGTATCGGTATGCCAGAGGTGGGGATATTTCAAGCCCCAGTCGCTAATGCTTTTGCGACGGGAATGAACAGAGATAGCGCGCTAGTGGCAGTTAGCACTGGCTTGCTGCAAAGCATGACCCCCGATGAAGTGGAAGCCGTCGTCGGACACGAAATAACGCATGTCGCTAATGGCGATATGGTGACGATGGCCTTGATGCAGGGTGTACTCAACACGTTTGTGTACTTCTTTGCCACTATCATTGGGCATGTGGTTGACCGCGCTTTATCGGGCAATTCTGAACGCGGTGGAGTTGGCATGGGTTATTACATGGTGCAAATGATTGCCCAGATTGCCTTGGGTTTCCTGGCATCCATGCTGGTTGCTTGGTTTTCGCGTTACCGCGAATTTAAGGCCGATGCCGGTGGTGCAAACTTGGCTGGGCGGGACAAAATGATCGGTGCTTTACGCGCCTTGCAACGTGGTCATGAAGCCGAAGAACTGCCTGGGCAATTTGCCGCATTTGGCATTAACGGCGGTGGCATTCAACGGCTATTCATGTCTCATCCGCCTTTGGAGGAGCGCATTGCTGCTTTACAAAACAACCGTTAGTTTCAATATTGACAAAGCTGGGCAGGGGTGTCCGGCTTTGTAAGCCGTAAGCTAAAATTTTTTTCCGTCGTTCCAACAGGGATTGCCGAAAGCTAAGAACGACGTTAGCTCATCAAACAATGGCTTGGTATCGGTAATTCCTGCTGGAATGATGATTCTCTTTAAAATTATTTTGCATCAGTAATTAAGTGTTAATCCACCAAAAATCCCCCGCTTTGATGTTGCCACATGGCGAAGTATTTGCCTTTCTTATCCAGCAATTGTTGATGTGTGCCTTCCTCTATGATTGTCCCGTATTCCAACACGATGATGCGATCCATGCTTAGGATAGTGGAAAGGCGATGGGCGATGACGATAGCGGTTTTATCTTTGATGAGATTAAAAATGGCGACCTGGATTTGCTGTTCGGTGAGCGAATCTAACGCGCTGGTTGCTTCATCCAACACCACGATGGGCGCATCTTCCAGGAAAGCCCTGGCAATGGCGATACGCTGCTTTTCGCCGCCGGACAGTTTGACTCCGCGTTCACCCACCATCGTGTCGAATTTTTCCGGTAGGTCATTAATGAAATCCAGGCTGCATGATTTTTTTGCCACTTCAATAAGATCGGCTTCGGAAACGTTTTCACCCAATACAATATTGTCCCTTACTGAACGATGAAATAAATCCGGCTGTTGAGGAACCATGGAAATTTGCCGTCTTAACGAAGCCAGTGTAAAAGACTTGGCATCTATGTCATCGAAACAAATGCAACCTTGTTGGGGATCAAGAAACCGGAACAGCAACTTGGTTAAAGTCGATTTTCCGGAGCCGGATTGCCCAACGAGAGCGATTTTTTCGCCGGCTTTAATGGTCAGGTTGAAGTTTTCAAATAGCCGGGTTTGCTGCGGGTTAAATTCATTGTACGTAAAGCCAAGGCTGTCCAGGCGAATTGCACCGTGGCTTATCTTGATCGGTCTGGCATTGGGGGAATCTTGTTCCAGGTCGTCCCGACGGAATATCTCTGCCATTTCAGAGGCATCGGCGAGTGCAGTGAAAAAATTCCTGAAGTTACGGCCAAATTCCCATAGGCGCTGGATCAGCATAATCATGATGGATTGGAATAAGACGAACTCGCCGACTTCAAAATGCCCAGTTTTCCATTTTCCAATCATCAGATAAATCAGCAACAACTCGATTCCAAAAGTCATTATTCCTTGCACTGCAAAGGAAATGAAGGTCATCAACCAAGCGATTTTTTTTCTGCGATAGACTTCATTGGATGCACTGTTAACGCGATTTTGTTCATTATTTTCCAGCGCAAAAGTTTTCACGATGAAAATGTTGCTAATGGCATCCGAGACAACGCCGCCGACTTTGCTGTCACCTTCTGCGACGGCCTTATCAAAGCGCATTTTCCACATTGAAAAACCAATATTCCAGGCAATGAGTAAGGCAACCCAGGCGAGAAAGTACAATGCAAACTGACGTTGATGTTGATAGAAAATGCTGAATGAAATGGAAACTGCCAGCAGGTTCATATAAAACTGGAATAAAAACCAGTCCATAATGATTTCAAAAGATCGAGAAAAACGGTTAGCCTGTTTGATCAGGCTACCTGAAAAATTGTTCTCAAAAAAAGTGGTTTTCTGCGTTTTTAGCACATCAAAGCAGCGTTTTTCCAGAATATTAACGCCGCCGCCATCTAAAGGTACGATAGCCAACTCAAGAAAGCGCCACGAAACCCAGATACCGGCATAAACCAAGCTGAGTTGTTTTAGGTTATCGAGTAAGGTTGTTAATGTCGCCTCAGAATAAGGGGCAGCAAGACCATTAGCTATATTTTTGTAATAAGTGGGGGCTAGCAAATCCAAGCCAGTGGCGCTGGCGAGCGCCAATAACGCCAATAAAAAATACCATTTTTTTTGCCAGACGACACGCCTGAACTCCCTGAATATGATGTTCATTTTTGATGTGTTGTAATGAGGGTTAATTTTCTCGATTCACTTGCTTTTTTACATACAAGATACAGTGGCGTAGCTTAAAATCAAACGGGGTTGATTATATTTGTTAAAGTCTCGCGTTCTTCAACACCATCATTTCCTAGTAAAGATAAGCATTTTCACAAGCTGGCTTCGGATAATTTGTAACCAACCAATGGCAAGTTTTGCAAATTGTTGTCGCTAAGCCTTGTATCTTGGGTATCTTGCGCTAACGGCATAGCAACGTCGGATGTTGTTGTATGTTTCTGGGTTTTATAGTATTTTGTTGCGTGTGCTTTAGGCTGTCATCGTAAGTTTTTGGCCTAGCCACTTTTATGAATGTTTTGGTCAGTTTGAACACATAAGGGGAATAAAATGGCGGAAATTGCGATCAAGCCGATACTTAATTATGTAATCGACTGGGTGCAGGCGCGGCTTAATGAGCGGACATCATGGGATGGTGTCACTATCATTATCATTAGTCTTATGGCCTTAATTGCTACACCCTTGGTCAAGTACGCGGGGTGGGTTGGTTTAGGTTACGGTGCCTGGACGTTGTGGAAAAGAGAAAAAGTACAATAACAGTTTTTTAACCTTTTTGCGGCCTAAATTGAGTGTCGCGAGATTAGCCTAGGAGGTCACAACCATGTCGACAAAAGATGAATATTTAGCAAAGTTAAAAACCCAACTCGATAGCTGGCAAGCGGAAGTGGGCGAATTGGAAGCCAAAGCGAGCGATGCAATGGATGACCTTAAACCAGAGATCGATGAGCAAATTGCCAATTTAAAAGTTAAGTTTGCTGAAGGTGAAGTGAAGTTTAATGAATTGGCAGATGCTACCGAAGAGGCTTGGGAAGAATTGAAGGTGGATGCCGAAGCAACATACAACAAACTCGTCGGCGAATTCAAAGAAGATATTCAGGAAGCCGTTGTTGAGGCTCAAGGCTTATTCGCAAAAATCAAATCACTTTTCAGCTAAGTCATCTAAATCCCAAACGGCTACACGTTTTAAAGTAGCCGTTACGTATTTGTATGCAGAGTTTTTTGTTTAGTCAATTATCCAAGGCATCATAAAGGGCGGTTTTGAAGCCGGTCTTTGTGTTGTCCCTTGGATTGTTCGTTAGTTGCCCATCTTTTGGGTGAGCTTTAAAAAGCGCTGATACCTTGTCACCGCTATATTGCTTTCTTCTGTAGCCGCACGAACCGCACAGCCCTTGTCATGGTGGTGGCTGCAATCATTGAACTGGCATTTATCTGTGAAAGGATTAAATTCCCGATAACCTTGCGCCAGTTGTTGCCGATTTAAATCAGCCAACCCAAAAATAGCCACGCCGGGGCTGTCTATCAAATCACCGCCCGTATCTATGTGGTAAAGCGTTGCGGCGGTTGTGGTATGCCGCCCATGTTTTGTGGTTTCAGAAAGGGTGTTGGTCTTCAGGTTTCTATCAGGAACAATAATGTTAGTGATAGAAGATTTTCCGACTCCAGATTGCCCCGTCAACAAGCTGACTTGGTTGTGTAATGCAAGTTTTAGCTCGGACAAGCCTATGCCTGTTTTTGTACTCACTCTGTGTATTTGGTATCCGAGATTTTGGTAAACCTGTAGCTCGTTTTCAAGGTTTTCTGGTATAGGCAAGTCTGTTTTATTTAATATTAATGCAGCATTGATCTCATTGTTCTCGCAGACTGCCAAATATTGGTCGATGAGCAAGAAATCGCAATAAGGTTCTACTGCGATGACGACAAATACCGTATCGATATTCGCTGCAACGGGGCGGATTTTGTTGTTTCTGGCAGGTCTCGTCAACAACGAACGGCGCGGCAGTATGGCTTCGATACGGCCTTGGTCTGGCGCTGATAACGACCATAACACCTTGTCGCCAACCGCCACCGTTTCGAGCTTTCTTAGCGTTTGGCAGAGGACTATTCTGTTTTCATGCTCAACTGCAATACCTTGCCCTAAATGCGCGATAACCAAGCCTTCCATAGGCTCGGATACTGGCACTTCCATAAGCACGGGCTATGCTGACTGCATTTTGGTTTCCAAATGGGCAATGCGAATGGCGGCAGGTGGATGGCTGTAGTGGAATGCAGAATACAAGGGATCTGGTGTCAAAGTGCTGGCATTTTCTTCATACAACTTGACCAGTCCGCTAATCATTTTGATGGCTTTGGCATTGTCGGCGGCAAAATCGTCTGCCTCAAATTCAAATTTGCGCTGGAAATACGCGCTGATCGGTTGCATAAAAAAGGTGAATACAGGTGATACCAGCATGAACAATAATAGTGCGGCGGCATTGGATGGTTGCTGTACGCCTAAACCATTATAAAACCATTGCTCGTTAATTAACCAACCCAGGATTGCCAGGCTAATCAAGCTCATGACGGATGTCGCAACTAGCATTTTGATGACGTGTTTGCGTTTGAAATGGCCCAGTTCATGGGCTAACACGGCTTCCAGCTCTTCCTCGTCCAGCGAATTCACCAAAGTGTCGAAGAACACGATACGCTTGTTATTACCCAATCCCGTGAAATAGGCATTGCCATGACCAGACCGCTTGGAGCCGTCCATGATGAAAATGCC
>JABFSV010000477.1 GCA_013140405.1 Methyloglobulus sp.
CCTGCAACCGGATAACCGACCTTAAGGAAACAGAAACCAAGGTCGCGGAAGACTACTTTAACCTGTTGAGAACCCTGTCACATTAGATAGGGGAAAGCTGTGGGTAACTTGGGTCGTTTTTAGTGGGGCTTAGTTTCACACAGTTGCACACAACTATTAAGGGCCTTTACCAACACGTTAATAAGCGAATCAAATTATTGATTTTAATAACTAAAAACAAGATATAAACAGTTTTTTAAACGCTAATAGTAATTATAAAGTTAAGAAGATATATGAAATTTATTATTAATAGGGAAACCTTGTTGACACCCTTGCAACAAATTGTCGGCGTGATCGAAATTGGAAAAAGCCCTCTGTGAGACAGCTTGATTATCCTGTATAGTATCTACTGATCTGTATCCTTCAAATAAATAAAATCAATAAGTTACTTAATTAAATGAGTTCCATTTGGAATAATTGCCTAAGCAAGCTGGAAAACGAAATTTCCAGTTCAGAATTTAACACCTGGATAAGGCCGCTTCAGGCTATAGAAAATGAAAGGCAATTAAAATTGCTTGCCCCTAACCGCTTCGTGATGGATTGGGTTAAGGAACGTTTTTTTGTCAAAATGGAAGAACTTATCAACGAATTTTCCAACGGGTCTTTAGACTTGGTGTTGGAAATCGGCTCGAAAGTATCTTCATTACCTACCCCCACAAAAACGGTCAAACGGACAGAAACGAAAAAAGTAGGTCCCAGCAACCTCAACAAAATGTTTACTTTCGATAACTTTGTCGAAGGCAAATCCAATCAACTTGCCAAGGCAGCATCTTTTCAGGTTTCCGAGAACGTAGGAAGAGCTTATAACCCTCTGCTTATTTATGGTAGTTCTGGGCTAGGTAAAACGCATTTGATGCACGCCATCGGCAATGCGGTTTTAGTGAAGAAACCGTCCCTGAATATTGTTTACGTGCATTCTGAAAAATTTGTACAAGATATGGTCAAAGCGCTACAACAAAATACGATTAATGTTTTTAAGGAATATTATCGTAACCTGGATGTGTTGTTGATCGACGATATCCAGTTTTTTGCTGGAAAAGAGCGTTCGCAAGAAGAGTTTTTTCATACTTTCAATACGTTGCTTGAAAAAAAGCATCAAGTCGTGCTGACTTCCGACAAATATCCAAAGGAAATCGCGAACTTGGCTGATCGTTTAAAATCTCGGTTCAGCAGCGGTCTTCCTGTAACAATCGAACCCCCCGACATGGAAACCCGAGCCGCTATCCTAATGAAAAAAGCGGCAATGGTAAATGTTGATCTACACCAAGATGTCGCCTTATTTATCGCTAAACGGATTCCATCCAATGTTCGTGACTTAGAAGGTGCGTTAAGGCGTGTGATAGCGAATTCCCAATTTACTGGCCGTGAAATCACTATTGACTTCACGAAAGAAGCGCTGCACGATTTAATTTCAATGCGTGATAAGTTGGTTGACATCAATAACATTCAAAAAACTGTTGCTGAGTATTACAAAATACGTATTGCCGATTTATCATCGAAGAGTCGTAGGCAATCGGTGACCAGACCCAGGCAGATAGCCATGTCGTTGGCCAGGGAACTCACCTCCCTTAGCTTTCCGGATATAGGCGATGCTTTTGGGGGACGGGACCACACCACCGTAATCAACGCCTGCAACCGGATAACCGACCTTAAGGAAACAGAAACCAAGGTCGCGGAAGACTACTTTAACCTGTTGAGAACCCTGTCACATTAGATAGGGGAAAGCTGTGGGTAACTTGGGTCGTTTTTAGTGGGCCTTAGTTTTACACAGTTGCACACAACTATTAAGGGTCTTTACCAACAGGTTAAAAAGCGAATCAAATTATTGATTTTAATAACTAAAAACAAGATATAAACAGTTTTTTAAACGCTAATAGTAATTATAAAATTAAGAAGATATATGAAATTTATTATTAATAGGGAAACCTTGTTGACACCCTTGCAACAAATTGTCGGCGTGATCGAAAAACGTCAAACGATGCCTGTCTTAGCCAATGTGCTTATGGTCGTGACAGATGATTTTTTGACCTTAACTGGAACTGACCTGGAAATCCAGATTGTGGCGAAAGTAGATGTCATAAATTCCAGCCCCGGTTCCATAACGGTACCTGCAAGGAAATTACTTGATCTCTGCCGTTTACTTCCGAATGGATCAGACATTCAGTTAGAGCAGCAAAATGATAAGGTTAAAGTCCTATCGAATCGAAGTAAGTTTTCGCTAAGTTGTTTGCTTTCCGAGCATTATCCTGAATTTGCCGAATCCGAAATGGATAAACAATTCGACATCAATGCAGGGAAATTTAAAAAAGCGTTGGAAAAAACCATTTTTTGTATGGCTAATCAGGATGTCCGTTATTACTTGAACGGCCTTATGCTGAATATTTCCAATAATAAAATGAAATTAGTGGCTTCGGATGGGCATCGTTTGTCAATTTTTGAAGATAAACTGGAACATGAAACGGGTTACGAGGCGAGGATTATTCTGCCAAGAAAAGGGGTGTTGGAGCTTTACCGATTATTGGACAATTTAGATACAGAGTTAACAGTGATGTTCTCTAATAACAACATCAAGATTATTATCGGAAATTTGGTGTTTTCAGCCAAGTTGGTTGATGCAAAATATCCTGATTTTGGCAAAGTCTTTCAACAAGCGTTTTATGAGCCTATTTCCATACCAAAACTAGCATTAAAAGAATCGTTAACCCGCGTTGCGGTTTTGTCGAATGAGAAATTTAAGGGTGTGACGTTTGATATTTCTCCTGGCAGCATGAAAATCAGCACCCATAATCCAGAACACGATGAAGCTGAGGAAGAGATCACGATAGACTATCAAGGTGAGCTGTTGTCTATTGCCTTTAATGCACAATATTTACTCGATGCTGTTTCAAACCTAGATTCCGATACCGCTATTCTCACTATCGCAAGCAATGCCAGCAGTTGTTTTATCGATGAACCCAGCCAATGTGAATATAAATTCATCGTTATGCCTATGCGTCTCTAAGCGCCTTCTATGAGTCTACAAAGGCTGGATATTTATAATGTAAGAAATATCTACGAACAATCGATTAGCCCCTCTCACGCTCTTAATTTTATTTATGGTAACAATGCCAGCGGTAAAAGTGCGCTGATAGAAGCTATTTTTCTACTAGGTCGCGCAAAGTCATTTCGTTCTTCATCTATAAAATCGGTTATCAGTTTTGAACAAGATAACTTGATTGTTTCGGCCCAAGCCTTACAAGGCAAAACCGGTAGCCTTCAACTAGGCATTCAAATGGATGGCAAAAATATTGAGATACGCATAAACCAGCAGCCTAGCCAAAAGCGTTCAGATTTAGCTTACGCATTGCCGCTACAAATCATTCATCCTAAAAGTTTTGAGTTGCTAGATGCCGGTGCTCAAATACGGCGTGAATTTTTGGATTGGGGAATCTTCAACCATGAAGAAAATTTTTTACCCGCGTGGCGAAAGTATAAAAAGGCTTTGGCACAACGAAACGCCTTACTTAAAACGAGAGAAATCAAGCAACTTTATGTTTGGAATAAGGAGTTGGGTAATTACGGTACAATAGTCAATGAATATAGGCAGCAGTACCTGGAAATCCTAATGCCGATACTTAGTAAGACCATCGCTAGATTCGTCACCTTAAGTGATATTGATATGAGGTTAATATCCGGTTGGGATACTGCTAAGCAGCTCGAACAACTACTAAACGAGGATTTGGAAAGAGATCTACGTTATGGGTTTACCCATAATGGGCCACATCGGGGTGATTTTCATTTATTGGTCAATAATGCACTAGCAAAAGATGTGGTCTCAAGAGGGCAGTTAAAACTATTGGTTATTTGTCTCAAGCTGGCTCAAGTTGAATTGATGTATAGGGAGCGTGATAGCTTTGGCTGCATCTTGATTGATGATTTTGCTGCTGAACTGGATAAAAATAACCGAGCAAAAGTACTTCAGCATTTGTGTGAGATTCAGTGTCAGGTGTTTATTACAGCTACCGAAGCTGATGATTTTGGTGATTTAAGTGATATAGAAAACTATAAAATGTTTCACGTGGAACACGGAAATATACGAACGATTAATGTTCCACATGGAACATCTTTGTAATATGAGGAAACGAATAAAATGAGTGATAACGATCAATACGATAGTACTAATATTCAAGTATTAAAAGGCTTGGATGCCGTAAGAAAGCGCCCTGGTATGTACATTGGCGATACTGATGATGGTTCAGGCTTGCACCACATGGTATTTGAGGTCGTTGATAACTCCATTGATGAAGCGCTTGCAGGTTATTGCAAAGAAGTTAAAGTTATCCTTCATGCGAACGGCTCAGTCACTGTTGCTGATGATGGTCGCGGCATTCCGGTCGATATTCACGAAGAAGAAGGCAGGTCGGCAGCAGAAGTGATCATGACAGTATTGCATGCAGGTGGAAAGTTTGACGATAATGCCTACAAGGTATCTGGTGGCCTTCACGGGGTAGGTATTTCGGTGGTGAATGCCTTGTCTGAAGAATTACATTTAGAAATTCGTAAAAACAATCAGCTTTATAAACAAACTTATCGCATGGGTAACCCTGTCGCGCCATTAGCACCTGTGGGGCCAGCGCAAGGCACAGGAACTTTAATCAACTTCACTCCAAGCGCAGAAACTTTCAACAATATTGAATTTCATTACGATATTCTCGCCAAGCGCTTACGGGAACTCTCCTTCTTGAATTCCGGTGTGCGTATCATCCTGGAAGATGAAAATACCGAAAGACGAGATGTATTTGAATTTGAAGGCGGCATTAGCGCTTTTGTTAGCCACCTCAACAAAAACAAAACTCCATTATTTCCTGATGTCTTCTACTTTATCGCAGAGAAAGAAGGTGTAACTGTTGAAGTCGCCATGCAGTGGAATGATTCCTATCAGGAAAATGTTTTCTGTTACACCAACAATATTCCACAACGTGACGGTGGCAGTCATTTAGCAGGCTTTAGAGGTGCATTAACGAGAACCGTCAATCAATACATTGAGTCCAGTGGTTTGGCGAAAAAAGAAAAAGTACAAACTACAGGTGATGATGCACGTGAAGGGCTGACGGCAGTTCTTTCAGTAAAAGTGCCAGACCCTAAATTTTCCTCACAAACCAAAGATAAATTGGTTTCATCAGAAGTTAAGCCACTGGTTGAATCAACCATGAACGAGACACTCCAGGATTTTTTACTGGAGAAGCCACAAATTGCTAAACTCATTGGCGGTAAAATAATTGATGCTGCGCGTGCCAGGGAAGCAGCCCGTAAAGCACGGGAAATGACACGCCGTAAAACCACATTGGACATCGCTGGCTTGCCAGGGAAGTTGGCAGACTGCCAAGAAAAAGACCCGGCCTTATCCGAACTGTTCCTGGTCGAAGGGGATTCTGCTGGCGGCTCTGCAAAACAGGGACGGGATCGCCGTACCCAAGCTATCTTGCCGCTGAAAGGCAAAATCCTGAATGTCGAAAAAGCCCGCTTCGACA
>JABFSV010000296.1 GCA_013140405.1 Methyloglobulus sp.
GACGTACCCAGCACCATGTCATGTAGTTGGCCTATGCCCAGAAGATTGATAGCCATGCTTATATTGTCAATTTGGCCCGGAAATCCGAACAACGCGCTGTTGACGATTTTTAGAACGGTCGCAGACAAATTGGGATCGCAACCCACCAATGCACTGAAATCCTCATTAGAAGAATTCGGGTCTTCCATTAGCTGGCGAAATTTTAAATAAATTTCTGGCAAGGAAATCAAGCCCTCGATTTCTTTTAGGGTTTTCTCCAAGGAGTTATGGGTCGGTTTGTATTCAGAGGCACTTGGCAAAAGGTTTTCTCCAACTAGGCAATGCCTGAATTATTCATTAAAGTGTAGCGCAGTTCTGTTCGGTTAATGGGTAAGTAGATTATATAAGGGTTGTAGAAAAATTGATCCTGGCTTTATCCCTGGGAGTTATATTTTTCCAATAGGTTAAGTTGTCTCTGCTTTATTACGATTCGTGCTTAATGGGAAAGTGCCGGTTAAATTTTCGTATCCTTGCAAATATGGAATAAAAAGCCATAATTGCTATGATGATAACCAGAAGACTACAAAATACACTGGAGCAATTGTTGGATAATAATCCCGCAGTTGCCCTATTGGGGCCAAGGCAAGCCGGTAAAACGACGCTGGCACTGGCGCTTGCTAGGCAGCGTCCCATTGTTTACCTGGATTTGGAGTCCACGGCCGACCAAGCCAAACTTCAGGATGCAGAGCTGTATTTGGCAGAACACCAGGATAAACTGGTCATTCTTGATGAAGTACAGCGCACACCAGGCTTGTTCCAAAACCTGCGTGGCTTGATTGACAAGGGTCGCAGGGAAGGGCGGCGTAGCAATCGTTTTTTGTTGTTGGGGTCGGCTTCAATTGATTTGCTGCGCCAGTCCAGTGAAAGTTTGGCAGGGCGCATCGCTTATCTGGAGCTAACGCCTTTTGACGCCTTGGAAATTGGCATAGATAAAACCGAAACTTTATGGCTTCGGGGTGGGTTTCCCGATAGTGTATTGGCAGACAATGATGTTAATAGCTTCAAATGGCGGCAGGATTTTATCCGCACCTATCTCGAACGCGACATTCCTCAATTCGGCCCACGGATACCAGCAGAAACCTTGCGGCGGTTCTGGAGCATGTTGGCACACAACCAAGGCGAGTTGCTTAATGCCGCTAAGCTGGCGGCAGCATTGGGTGTCGATGGCAAAACAGTGGCCCGCTACCTTGACTTGCTGGTGGACTTGTTATTGGTTCGCCGACTTAAACCTTGGCACAGTAACAGCGGTAAACGAATGGTCAAATCACCTAAAACCTATGTCAGGGACAGTGGCATAGCCCATGCGCTATTGGGTATAGCTGATAAAGAAACATTGGCAGGCCATCCTGTTTGCGGCCGAAGTTGGGAAGGCTTTGTGATAGAGAATTGCTTATCTGTTGCTCCCCCATACAGTGAAGCCAGCTTTTACCGGAGCAGTTCAGGTGCAGAATGCGACTTGCTACTGACTTTCCCTGATCAAACAACATGGGCCATTGAAATAAAAAGAAGCCTGGCTCCCAGCCTGAAAAAAGGCTTTTATTTCGCCAGGGACGACATACAGCCAGCGGCTAGCTTTGTGGTTTATCCCGGTGCAGAAACCTATTCGGTGGCAGAAGGGGTCAAAGCTATTGGTTTGGTGGCAATGTTGCAGCTGATTGCTGGCAAAACAGCTTAAGCCAAATAAGGCTTCAAATTATCAGGAAAAGTTGGGAATAAATAAGCAGCCTTATGACAAATAAAATAACAAAAGCTATTATTAGTTTTATATATAAACGCAAATCATCCGGAATAAACAGGTTCAGGTTATGACTAATTTACGTGTTGGCATTATTGGTCTTGGTAGGGTTGGGCGCGGCATCATACGTGCCAATTATGACCCTGCCGTGGGAGAAAAATTTAATTTATGCGCCCTGTCTGATGTCATGACCGAAGACCAGGTGACTTATTTGTTGGCAAATGACAGCACATACGGCAAGCCGCCATTTTCTTTGGATTATGAAAATAATTGTATTGTGATGGGCGGCAAAAAAGTCAGTTATGTCCGTGGTGACAGGCGGCGCAATATTCTTGGTCACGAAAGTTTTTCAGAGCTTCAAAAATTAGAACTAGACGTTATTATCGATTCGACCGGCACCGCAAAAATTAACGATTTGCGGGGGCTTATCAAAAAAAATATTGCTAAAAAAGTAGTCTGTACTGCCAATATCTCCGGCATTGACATCAGTATTGTCCATGGCGTAAATCAAGACAAGTACGATCCTTTGCGGCATCACGTTATTGCTGCCAGTACCTGCACGGGCAATGCCATGACACCGGTGGCTTATATCTTGAGCAAACATATCGGTATCGACTATGCCAGGATCATCACCATACACCCGGCACTTTCGGATCAACGGGTGCTGGATGGCTACCATCCTACCTCCCAGCTAGGGCGTACCTGCGCTGCATCGATCATACCCATAAGCACAAATGTCGCCAATTCAACGCATTTGGTTTTGCCTGAGCTTGAAGGCAGACTTGATTCCATATCCTATAGAGTGCCCACTGCTATTGTGTCGGCCATGGACGTGACAGCCACATTAAGCAGGGATACAACCCTGGCAGAATGTACCGAACTTTTGGAGCGGTATGCACAAAACGAGCTTAAAGGGATTGTCCACTGTGAATATGATTCTTGGGGGCATGAAAAAGCCAGCATCGATTATTTGGGCACCGAATACTCTGTCATTGTCCTCATGAAACATTTGCTCGTGAGTAACAAGCGGCAATTGGGGATTTCCATGATGCATGATAATGAGCGGGCTTATTGCTGCCGTGTCCTGGACGTTTTGGGCTCCATCCAAAGTGCTTGGGGGTAATGACGCTGTCCTTAAAAAGTGATACTTCCGTCACAAATCCATAAAAGGATATCCACCGATCAGGTAGCTTAACTTATATTTCATACAGGGCTGTCCTTATCTGGGTGTGTTTTCTGGCTGGGGTTTTCTTATCACGCAGAATGCACAAATGCTTATTCAGTTGCTGAAGCAGTTGAGGATGCAGCTAAGATGTTAGGCGAAATATAGTTAAGCTTGAATAGGAAATATACAGGTAGCGTATGCCTAAAAACAGTCATAAGCAGCGTAAAGTGGAAAATCATGCATGGCCGCTAGCTTATATATTTATCATTTTAGCAGGTGTAATTTTTGCTGCCCTTATCCATGATAAGGCAAGTAAGGACTATGCTATTGCCCTCGATTATTATCGTAAAACTTCCTACGAAGAAGCAAAAATAACCGCAGAAAAATTAGAGGACGCAACACGGCAGATTTATCAAAATATTAGGACAATCAGCTTACTGCCGAGTGTCAGGAAAATTGACAGGAGGGCCGCTATCTTGACTCTGACGACCACAAAACCATCCAGCAAATTTATAACAATTTGGCCAGCGCTGTTTCGGTGTCTGAAGTTTACATTGTCCCTGCCGATTTGAATCCAGACAAGATAGATCCGGTTACCGGAAAGCTAGAGGAGCCCATCATGATGTTTGACCAACTGATAGTCGGTCATTCGCTGGATGAAGGCAATAAGTCTAAAACACCGGGAAAAAATGAGGAAGAATTAGAGCCGTTAGAAGAGACTGAAATATACGAGTATAAGCTTATACAAGAGCAATTGGGCTGGCTTAAGCAATATTACCCAACAATGGATAAATTTGAGGGCATCAACCTACCTGTTATATCGGGACGGGAGGTGATTACCTGCGATAACTCACGTTTTTCAAGGGTCACTAGGCTTGATGCAGATCGTTCCGGTTTGGTTTTTTCGGTTCCGTATTATGGAATGGATGGCGCATTGAAAGGCGCCATATCGGCAATCATTCTTAGCCACGCCCTTAGAGATTTAATGCCCAGAAATGATTTTGCGTTAATCAATCATAACAACGGGTATATGGCCTTATCCCACGATGCTGGACAGGAGCGCAAATCAGGCAACTGGGTTGCACAGAATAAGCCAGACCCTGGTTTGCTATTCTCAGCTGCCATTCCAATTGCCCTAAACGACCCACAAAGCCAATGGTCTTTATGGGTTGGGTTTCCCGATGAACGTTTCCTTACCAGCGGCGATTATATGGCCATCCGTAGTTTCGAATATGCGGGGTATGGTTCTTCTGTGGCTTTTGTCCTGTTGTGCTTAGTTCTTTGTGCCTTGATGCAAAGGAATTTTGTGCTCATTAAGTCGAAAAACAATGAGCTGGAGGATAAGGTCCAAGAACGCACAAAAGAACTGAAATTGGCGCTGCATAAGGCACAAGGTGCGACAAAGGCAAAAAGCGAGTTTTTAGCTAACATGAGCCATGAAATTCGCACCCCCATGAACGGGATTATTGGCATGGCCAATCTCCTGTTAGATACGGAGTTGCGGCGTACGCAAATTAACTATACCCGAACCATCATGCAATCGGCCGATAACCTGCTCCAGATTATTAATGACATCCTGGATTTTTCAAAAATTGAAGCCGGTAAAATTGACTTGGAAATCATTCCTTTTGATATCCAATTATTGTGCGAAGAAGTATGTGAATTGATGGGGGTCAAAGCGGCCGAGAAAAAACTGAAAATGCAGCTGAAATTTTCATCAACAATGCCAAGGTATGTCCTAGGCGATCCAGGCAGGGTGCGGCAGATATTGCTTAACTTGGTTAACAATGCCATCAAGTTTACCGAGTCCGGGCATGTTTACATAGCTATTGAGGCAACTAAGGTAGCGGTCGGTAAATTAGAATATAAAATTTCCGTTGAAGACACGGGCATTGGTATAGCAGAAGAAAAAATAAGCCGCTTGTTTAATGTTTTTACCCAGGCAGACAGTTCAACGACCCGAAAATATGGCGGCACAGGTTTGGGCTTGGCCATATCAAAAGAACTTGCACAGAAAATGGGGGGCGCAATTGGGCTAAACAGTACAAAAGGCGTGGGTTCCACCTTCTGGTTTAAAGTCGTCCTTGCGGAAGATGACGTGGGTGGTGCTGAAAGCGCTTTCCCAAAAACAATGTCATTAAAAGATGCCCGGGTACTTCACGTCGATGATGATGAAACCGCACGCACAATTATAAAAGATCTGCTTATACCCTCTGGCGTTGAGGTTGTTTCTGTCAGTTCCGGCAATGAGGCATTAAATCTGCTCACACATGACAAGCACTTTGATGCAGTGATTACCGATTACATAATGCCGGAAATGAATGGTGAACAACTAGGTAATAGGATTCTTAACGATGAAGCAACAAAACACTTGCCGTTGCTAATTGTCACTTCTGCACCCAAAAAAGGTGACCGTAAAAGGCTGGAAGAGACTGGGTTCGCTGGTTATCTGGGTATGCCGCTTGACCCAGAAATGTTCAGGAAAAGTGTCGCATTGCTGGTAACAGCAAAAAAAAATGGCCAGACAATCCCATTTATAACCCAGCACACTATTAAAGAGTCGGAAGCGTATAAAAGGCAAAGTATCGT
>JABFSV010000082.1 GCA_013140405.1 Methyloglobulus sp.
TGAAATTATCCCTTATGTAGGCTGGAGCTTTAAATTAGGTGACGATTGGCGGTTGGATACGCAATACTCGCGCTATTTTTATGACGGCAATATTTATTCATTTAATGGCGATTACAGTGAGTTTTACTTGTTTCTCCACTATAAAGACTTACTTACCGCCCAGGCTTCGTATGCCGAGGACTTTTACGGGCTTAAAGGTGCCGCGTTCTTCTATGAGTTGACGGGGCGGTATCCACTGACTGATTTTTTGCAAATTTCCAGCACAATAGGCTACGCCCATACCCAGGGTATATTACTGGACGATTATGAATACTGGAATGTAGGGTTAACCGGCACTTATAAATTCATCTCTATGGATTTACGTTATCACGATGCGAGGGAGCTAGAATTTGGCGATCAACTTGCATTACCTGCCGACCATGCCAATACCCTTAAGGCAACTGTTGTGTTTTCTCTATCAGTTGGTTTCTAATTCGCTCCTTTAGCAAACCGACGACACTGAAAGGCGGCAGCTTGGTTTTTCAGCATTTAACTTGGCTTACCCTAAATTAAAATCGGTTAAGTTAATGTTTCTATGAAAAATAAGCTTATTGCTGGTTGAGGTCGAGCCTGGATTGAGCCTATGTCTCTCCTAAAAGGTTAAAAATATTTTTATACCGCAATGAACCTTTAAATATGTTTTTGGGATTCACGTTAAAAGAATCTATCTTTTGGGTCGCCACCTTAAAGGCCGACCATTCAATTTAAGCTGGAGAAAAAGCATGGCCTTCAATAAAATAGCGGGATTAGTCATATCCATTTTAGCGCTCAACATGGGTATTTTGGAAGATGCAAGTGCAGCATCCATTAGCGTTAAATGTGAAACCCGTGGCACCAGTCGTTCCAAGGCATCTGTGGACGGAGCAGGCCTTACGGGGACTTTCTATGCAATTTTATATTCCCCAGGGTCAGTGGCGGTTAAATCGAAAGCACCTAAGACCGCAAATGCCAGTCATCAGGTAGAGTTTGATTTCGATAGCTATCCCCCAGACATTGCCGCCGGGGCGACGAAAATCTCACCTACTTTCATTAAAAACAAAACTGTTTATGGATACATTCGTCGGCTTAGCAATAATTATCTCGAAGGTGTGATGAAGGCAACTTGCCAAGCTAAGTAATCAAGTCTTGCTGCATTGGTTGAGCAAATCTAAAGATTAAAAGTCACAAGGATTTGGTTTCGTGTTGCCCAACAGGATAAGGGGGAAAGTGTTTGGAATCATGCTGCCTTAGGCTCATTAATATAACAAATATTAATGTGCGAATAGCGGACATATTGAACGTAACCCCAATCTTCCTTTGAGGATTGGCAATGTCAATTGTTCGATTTTAACCTGGAGATCAATTATGGGCTTCAAAAAATTAGTGGGTGCAGTTGTAACCTTTTTAGCCCTAAGCATTTTTCTGCTGGGTGATGTCAATGCTGCGGCTATCAGTGTTAAATGCACGGTTACTGGGGCTAGCCGTTCGAGTGTTTCTGTAGTTGGTACTGGCCTGAGTGGAAATAACTATGTCATTGTGGGGTCGGGTGGGCGCGGTTATAAATCTGGAATAAAAACTGCGGGCACTACTGGTGTCTTAGTATTTAATTTCGATAGCAATCCAGCGGCTATTGCAGCTGGGGCGACACCTATTCCCGCAACGTTTATTAAAAACTTACGGGTTGAAGGGTTCATTCGCAAAGCCGTGACGCATCGCTGGATTGCAGCGATAGCTGCAAATTGTACCGCCAAATAAAATCAAGCTCCTGTCTTGATCGGCGCAACGGGCTGAAAAATTTAAAACGCTCAAGGAACTTGGTCAGGCCAATCAAAAATCCTTTAAGTTGAGTCTTGGGGCATGTTTTTTTTACAAGTTGCCCCCTTCGTCCAAAGTTGGATTTGAAAATCCAACAGTCTCTTCCTTCGAGATAGTTTTTTTTTCGAATATTAAATGTTATTAATCATTTGTTTTTAGGCATGTTTATCCCCGATACAAGACAACGATTCGCACAGCGATACATTAGAAAATAATAAATTTTTTGCGAACCTTAAAAAAATTAATATTTTTTTAAGGTTCGAATGAACCTTTTATAGATTTATTGGAATTAACTGTCAAAGTTAATTAAATTGGTCTATGTTCAATGAAGACTCAAGCTATAGAAACACAATCATTTGCAGGAACGCCGTTGAGTACACATGAAAATGGTCAGCAATTGCGTGATGCCGATTTGATTGCTCGGCTCTGCAAGGCAGACGAGAATGCGCTTGAGCAGCTTTACCATAATTACTACACCCGCTTATTCCGGTTTATTGCCCGCATTACACAGCGTGACGATCTGATTGATGAAATTATTAATGACGTGATGTACGTTGTTTGGGAGAAAGCGGCAAGCTACGACTCCCAATGCAAACCATCCACCTGGATTTTTGGCATTGCGTTTAATAAGGCGCGCCAAGCAGTCCGTAATGCCGACCGTCCTGAAGAAGAATCACTTGATGACCTCGACGAAGACAGTTCCTGGCTAGGCAGGCATGATGACGGATTTAGTAGATTAGAGCTTGAAGAATGGTTGGCATCGGCGCTGAGCCAATTGTCGCCTGAGCATCGGACGGTCATCGAGCTTACCTATTACGAAGGCCTACATTACAGCGAAATTGCGGTGATCATGGGTTGTCCTGAAAATACTGTAAAAACCCGAATGCACCACGCCCGTAAAAATCTGGCAGTGATATTAACCCCAACGAACGACAGTTCGACCGACTCAAACTGAGAGTTCAGGAGTTTACGATGAAAAACATTGACAAGAAATCCTACGCTTCACATCAAGAACTTTCTGAGTTGTTGCCTTGGTACGTCAATAAGACGCTACAAGGTTCTGAACTAAAAGCAGTGGAAGCCCATTTAACGGTTTGCTTAACCTGTAAACGCGAACTAATCCAGCTTCAGAAATTGGCGCAAGCCGTCATCCAGGAGGGTGCGCTGGATTCGGCGGAACACGCTTCTTTTTTACGTCTGAAAAAACGCTTACATTCCGGCACAAAACTTGATTTGAACGCTTTGCCCCAACAAGTTAATGCTAATGCTTCTGGCAATGTCAGCCAAATTAGCAACGCCAAAAAACGGGGTTGGGTGGGCAGTGCGTTATCACGTTCTGCATTGGCAATGGCAGCAGCGTTGTTACTGTCCCTATCAGTGTTGATGCCACGCCATGCCGGAAATGATATGCAACAAGACAGCGCTTTCCGGACTTTGTCCGATGGGCAGAAACAAGAAGCCGTAAACGCTAACGAAATCAGGGTTGTGTTTGCTGAAAATGTCGGCCAGCAACAAAAAGCCCAAATTCTCGAACGCGTCCACGGACAATTTATTAGTGACAACCCAACTGCACAAGGCGTTTACACAGTTAGGCTAGAGAGCGACATTGCCGCCAAACATCTTCTTGATGTTGTTGAATTATTGAGAAAAGACTCAAACGTTATTTTTGCAGAACCAGCGTATGCGTTGCTTTCTTCAACGCATGTGGAGGAGTGAGATGAAAACATACTTATTGTTGGCAGTACTTGTCTTAACCGTTTTCTCTGTTCCTTCGGAAAGTAAAACCGCAAGCGACAGTAAAAATGAATTTAATGGCTTATATGACCAGAAAAATGCTGATCGTTTGTTGTTGGTTGCTTTTACCGACAATACGATCAATACCCTAAAAGGCACCGCTTCCCCTACATCGTATAGGCAACGCGGTAGCTATCAAAGCTCTACCTGGAGTGAGCGGGTAACTAACCAACTTGCTGATGATTATGGCATGGAAAAGTTGACCGAGTGGCCGATAACGGAAGTTGGTGCCCATTGCGTAGTTTATCGGCTTGCGGATAAGGCTTCTGTGCCTGATGCCATTGCTCGTCTGTCCAAGGATGATCGGGTCGATATTGTGCAAAATATGAACGTTTTTAAGACTAAGGCTCATTATGACAACGATCCTTACTTTAAACTTCAAACCAACTTGCAACAAATGCAAATTGGTCTGGCGCATGGCAGGGCGACAGGACGCGATATCACCATTGGTATGATTGATACTGGCGTAGACTTGGAACACCCTGACTTAGTAGGCCAAATCAGCAAAAACCAGAATTTCGCCAAAGACATATCGGCCAGTTTTTCGACCGACATACATGGCACAGCAGTGGCTGGCGTTATGGTTGCCAAAAGAGATAACGCCAAAGGAATCATTGGGGTAGCACCAAATGCCAAGCTAGTCGCCCTGAAAGCCTGCTGGCCTGACACAAAAGACGCTATCGAAGCGGTATGCAACAGTTTTACCCTTGCATTGGCGGTGAATACCGCAATCAAGGTAGGGGTGGACGTACTCAATATGAGTCTCACCGGCCCACAAGACCCTTTGCTGACCCTATTGCTGAACAAAGCGATGGCAAAAGGAATTGTCGTGGTTGCCGCTGATACTGGTTCGGTCGGTGATTTTCCGGCTTCCTTGAAAGACGTTATTTCTGTCCAATCAATCAAACAACCCGTTGCAGGATCTACTTCTTTAGTTGAATCCATATCTGCACCAGGGGACAAAATACTAACTACTTTGCCTCACGGCACTTACGATTTTATCTCAGGCAGCTCCATTGCTGCGGCTGAGGTATCCGGCGTAGTGGCATTATTGCTGGAACTCAATCCAAGTCTAACCTTGGCAGAAGTCCACGCGATTTTGCAGAAATCCAAAATTACATCAAAAGACGGCATGGTTGCTGGAGTTAATGCCAATGATGCCGTGAATACGCTTTGTGAAACAACCTCTTGCTCTCAGCAGGTTATAAGTTTTGCACAAATAAACGCTTTATAAACAAACAGTAAATAACCTAATTTTCCGGAGGAAACGAAAATGGCTAGAAGAGGACATCACACCCTAGAGCAAATAAAAAACATGGTTCTGGTTGCAGCCGAAGATTTAGTTGTCGAAGGCGGTTTAACCCAGTTACGGGTACGTAATATAGCGGTGAAAATTGGTTATACCGTAGGCAGTATCTATATGGTGTTTGAAAGCATGGATGATTTGATCCTGCACGTCAAAGGAAGGACGCTGGATGCTTTGGCAGAACAAATGGAGCAAGTACAAGGCTCAACTGCGGAGCAACGCCTGGAAGAGTTAGCAAGTGTCTATATCAAATTTGCCAGCCAAAATTTTAACCGTTGGAGCATGGTTTTTGACCACCATTTACCAGAAGGGATCGTTATTCCAGATTGGTACCAGAAGAAAGTTGATAATGTTTACGGGAAATTTGAAGCGCAATTTGCGATGCTCTCTCCTGAATTGACTCATACCCAAAGGCGGCAAACTGCCCTGGCTTTCCTGGGTGGGATACACGGTGTTTGTGTATTTATGTTGTCGACCCAGCTTGGCGGCTTAAACGAACTCGATTTGGAAGAAAGTGTTATTCTGCTTATCAGACGGTTCATTCATGACGGTTGGATGAATAATATGGCGAGCAGAATAACGCCCCCAAAAGCCGCTAAATTAGAACCCGTGCGGGCATGGTCTTCTGCCCAGCCGGTTTATTACTAAAGGAACCTCGGAACAAATTGATTTCATTGATAGTTCGACAAGCTCACCAGGAACGGAATCAACCTTTTACCGTTCGTCCTGAGCTTGTCGAAGGACTCGTTCAGAGATTCCTAAAGATCAAATCACCGAAGTGGCATTGCCGCTTCGGTGATCTTTTAAAATCTCAAAATCAGAACCGGACTCTCACACTTTGTGATAAATGTCGGCACCTTCTTCGATAAATTGCTTCGATTTTTCCACCATTCCTGCCGCTAAGGCTTCTTTTTCGTCCTTTATGCCTTTTGCTTGTGCATAATCACGGACATCCTGACTGATTTTCATCGAACAGAAGTGCGGCCCGCACATGGAGCAGAAATGCGCGATCTTGGCGGACTCCTTGGGCAAGGTTTCATCATGGAATTCACGGGCCTTTTCAGGATCAAGCCCTATGTTGAATTGGTCTTCCCAGCGGAATTCAAAACGCGCCTTAGACATAGCGTTATCACGCGCCTGTGCGCCAGGATGGCCTTTGGCGAGATCGGCGGCATGGGCGGCAATTTTATAAGTGACAATGCCTTCACGAACATCTTGTTTATTAGGCAAGCCCAGATGTTCTTTTTGGGTGACGTAACAGAGCATCGCGCAACCATACCAACCGATATTTGCCGCGCCAATGGCGGAAGTGATGTGATCGTAGCCGGGGGCAATATCAGTGGTTAGTGGGCCTAATGTATAAAATGGCGCTTCACCGCATTCTTCCAATTGCTTTTCCATGTTGACCTTAATCATGTGCAACGGCACATGCCCTGGGCCTTCGATCATGGTTTGTACGTCGTGCTTCCAAGCGATTTTGGTGAGTTCGCCTAGCGTTTCCAGTTCACCAAACTGCGCGGCATCATTGGCATCGTAAATAGAACCAGGACGCAAACCGTCGCCTAACGAGAAAGACACGTCATAGGCTTTCATGATGTCGCAGATTTCTTCAAAACGCGTGTACAGAAAACTTTCGGTATGGTGCGCTAAACACCACTTTGCCATGATAGAGCCTCCACGCGACACAATTCCGGTCATACGTTTAGCCGTAAGGGGAACATGGTGTAACCGCACACCCGCATGAATAGTGAAATAGTCTACGCCTTGTTCGGCCTGTTCAATGAGCGTATCGCGGTAGATTTCCCAAGTCAGTTCTTCCGCCTTGCCGTTCACTTTTTCCAGTGCCTGATAAATTGGCACTGTGCCGATTGGCACGGGGGAATTGCGTAAAATCCATTCACGGGTTTCATGGATATTTTTGCCAGTAGACAAGTCCATAATGGTGTCACCGCCCCAACGTATGCCCCAGAGCATTTTTTCGACCTCTTCATCAATTGATGAAGTTACGGCAGAATTGCCCAGATTACCGTTGATTTTCACGAGGAAGTTACGCCCGATAATCATCGGTTCCAATTCAGGATGGTTGATGTTGGCAGGAATAATCGCCCGCCCCCGCGCCACTTCATCGCGGACAAATTCTGGGGTTATGGAAGTTTGTATAGATGCGCCGAAAGAATTGCCTGGATGCTGGTTTTTCCATAAGTCGCGCATCAGTTCCATGTTCTGGTTCTCGCGGATGGCGATAAATTCCATTTCCGGCGTGATAATGCCCTTCTTGGCATAGTGCATCTGCGAAACATTCGCTCCAGCGACAGCGCGACGAGGTTTGCGGATATGCTCAAAACGCAGGTTTGCGGTGGCAGGATCGGTCATGCGTTGACGACCGAACTCAGAACTTGGCCCAGCTAATTCTTCGGTATCATTTCTTTCAGTTATCCATGTGGCGCGGACGGACCCTAAACCTTTCTTCAAATCCACAGCCACATTAGGGTCGGTATAAACCCCTGACGTATCATAAACATAAAGTGGTGGGTTTTTTTCCGTCCCGAAGTGGGCAGGTGTATCAGACAAGCTGATTTTACGCATGGGAACTTGAATGTCAGGGCGGCTGCCTTGTACGTAGATTTTTTCCGATGCAGGGTAAGAATCGATTTTTACGCTGTTGACAGCGGTGAAAGAGGTATCTTTAATGACAGCGCTCATGTTTATCTCCAAATATCAATAAAACAAGGCGCGGGAAGTTGGGCTTTCCTACGCCGGTATTAACCGGGGTCAGGTTCAAAGGGTATTTCTCAGCCCTGATATATCCTATAAGAAAAATCTTAAAGATAAATCAAAGCACCCCTAGCCATTACGGATCAAGCTAAGTTAAAGGAAAAAAAGGCAAATTGCAAGTCTTCGGTACTGCGATGAAGGTGGCCTTTGTGCTGTAAAACTTTATACATAACAAGCACTGCAACAATAATTTTCTGAGAGTGCGCTCAATAGCAGTCACACTTTGTCTGTACATAAGGAAAACAAGCCTTTGATGGTTTACTTGTTCGTGTAGGTCGTTAAATGGCGGGAGAAGTTACCTAACAATAAAAGTTGCTTCTATTGATTGACACACGTTTTGTGCAAAACTTGCTATCCCTCTATAATGGACGGCCTTTAAGGGGGTATCAATAAACTACCTTCTCTGTGGTATGCAACCCCGATTTATAACAAGGCAAGCAATGAAAAAACTGCTGTTCCAATTTGATACGGATACCTACCCTTCTGTTTTTGATACGGTCGTCGCTTATGATGGCGGTGCCGATCATGTGATCGGGCATGGGGGGTTGACCCCCGAAAACATATCTCCACTGGTTGAAGGCGCAATTTTTACCCGCGCACCCAAAGACAAAAAAAATACCGCCATTTTTATTGGTGGGAGTGACATGGTTGCAGGGCAAGCGCTTTTTAATGCCGTACAAAAGCATTTTTTCGCCGGATTTCAGGTTTCTGTCATGCTCGACAGCAACGGTTGTAATACGACGGCTGCGGCAGCCGTCGCTAAATTGGTGGCTAACCGAAGTTTTGCCGGAAAAAAAGCTGTTGTCTTAGCGGGTACTGGGCCAGTCGGTCAACGTGCCGCTGCCATGTTAGCCAAAGAAGGTGCAGAAGTGGCTATCACATCTCGGAAAATGGAGCAGGCCATAAAGGTTTGTGCTGCTATGAAAACACGTTTTGATGTTGACCTTATTCCCATCGAAGCCGCTGATAATAATGCCAGAAGTAAGGCGATTGCCGATGCGAATATCGTGCTGGCAACTGGCGCGGCAGGGATTGAATTGCTTAAAGAAGATCATTGGCGGGATAATCCCAACATAGAATTAATCGCCGATGCCAATGCTACACCCCCACTGGGAATCGGTGGAACAGATATGATGGACAAAGGCCTTGATCGGCATGGCAAAATTATCTGGGGTGCAATCGGCTTTGGCTCCCTCAAGTTGGCATTGCACAGGGCTTGCATTGCCAAGTTGTTTGAAGATAACAAGCAGGTTTTTGATGCTGAAAATATCTTTGCCTTGGCTAAGGAAATGGCTAATACTTAATCTTAAATTAAAGAACCCTAATGTTTTTATGGCTGCTTCGTAAAAGTAAATCCGTTCGTGGTGAGCCCAGCCGAACCATGAACGGATTTACTTTGGCTCAATCGGCAACCTTTATCTTAACAATACCCATTGATTAATGTCTGACCTGAGAAAGTCCGCGCTCACTATTTTTCAGGCAGGCGTTGCCGCTGCCGATCCTTATCAGGCAGTCAAGCGTTGCCTGATAGCCGACGAAAACCAGTTACAAATTCTACTGAATGATAATGGCGACAAACGAACAGGAAATTGGACGCTTATCCACCTGATTGCCTTTGGCAAGGCGGCATGCCCAATGATTAAAGCCGCTATCGACACCATCCCAGCCCATTTAATAGGTCAGGCGATTGCGGTCACCAATTACGAAAATGTAAAAACTGTATTGGGTGTTAAAGTTATCGGCGCTGCACATCCATTACCAGATGAAGCCGGATATGCTGCTGCCAAACAATGCGCTGAAATTGCACAAAGCGCTAACACAAATGAACTGGTTCTGGTACTGGTGAGCGGCGGCGGTTCTGCCTTAATCCCCTATCCAGTTGATTCGGTGTCGTTAAAGGAAAAAATTTACACTACAGATTTGCTGCTGGCTTCCGGTGCAACGATTAACCAAATCAATTGCGTACGCAAGCATCTGTCGCAGTTAAAAGGTGGTGGACTTGCCAGAATGGTTGCCCCTGCCGATTGTCATGCCCTGATTTTGTCAGACGTAATCGGCGATGATTTATCCGTTATTGCCAGTGGGCCTACAGTGCCTGATGATTCGACTTTTAGCGATGCTATTGATGTCCTGAAAAATAAGGTCATCTGGCACAAAGTGCCGGAAAGTGTGCGTCATTATCTGGAATATGGCCAACAAGGCAAAGCTCAGGAAACGCCAAAAGCGGAAGAGGTATTCTTCACCAACGCCAGCCATTCGTTAATCGGCAGCAACCGTATCAGTGTTAACGCGATTATGAAGGCTGCTCAAGAGCAAGGTTTTGACGCGATCTTGTACAGTGATAACCTGTGCGGAGAAGCAAGGGATGAAGCTGAAAAACTCGTGCTGTTTGCAAAAGAACACATCAGCAAAACTGACAACCGACCGATTGTCTTATTGGCGGGTGGAGAAACCACCGTCACTATCAATGGCAATGGGCGTGGTGGACGCAATCAAGAAATGGCTCTCGCGTTTGCTATCAGTGCCGAACAACAAGGTTTACGTGGTGATTGGGTGTTTTTGAGTGGTGGCACGGATGGTCGTGATGGCCCAACAGATGCTGCGGGTGGTTTGGTAGATTCGGGTACAATACAACGAATGCAAGCTGCCGGAATCAATCCAACCGAATTATTAGCCAATAATAATTCTTATAACGCACTAAAAAGTTCTCAAGATTTACTGATGACTGGCGCAACAGGCACAAATGTAGCTGATTTACAGATATTGCTTATCCAGCCTTAATCTCAAACTATACAATTTTTTTAGGAGACACCATGTTTAACAAATCCATGACCATTGCCGGATTCGATGATGAATTATTCCACGCGATTGAAGAAGAAAAGCAACGCCAGGAAGATCATATCGAGCTAATTGCGTCCGAAAATTACGCCAGCCCTAGGGTGCTGGAGGCGCAAGGCACGTTGTTAACCAACAAATACGCCGAAGGTTATCCTGGCAAACGTTATTATGGTGGCTGTGAATTTGTCGATAAAGCGGAGCAATTAGCAATCGACCGCGCCAAAGCCTTATTCGGCGCAGATTATGCCAACGTACAACCGCACTCCGGTTCAGGCGCAAACATGGCTGTATTTATGGCGTTGGTGCAACCAGGCGAGACCATCTTAGGCTTAAGTTTGGCGCATGGAGGCCATTTAACCCACGGCGCAAAGCCTAATTTCTCTGGCAAAATCTACAACGCCGTGCAATACGGGCTTGATCCGGCAACTGGCTTTATCGACTACGACCAAGTTGAAGCCTTGGCACTGGAACATAAACCGAAAGTGTTAGTAGCGGGTTTTTCCGCTTATTCACGCGTGTGGGACTGGCAGCGTTTTCGGGAGATCGCCGATAAGGTTGGTGCTTATTTGTTTGTCGATATGGCGCATGTCGCCGGATTAATTGCCGCTGGTGTCTATCCTAATCCCGTGCCGATTGCCGATGTTGTCACCACCACCACGCATAAATCCCTGCGCGGCCCACGCGGTGGCTTGATCTTATGCAAAAGTAATCCTGAACTGGAAAAGAAACTCGATTCCAACATCTTCCCTGGCATCCAAGGTGGCCCGTTGATGCACGTTATCGCCGCCAAAGCCGTCGCTTTCAAAGAAGCGATGCAGCCGGAATTTAAGACTTATCAGCAACAAGTCATCCTTAATGCCCAAGCCATGGCGAAGGTGTTTATGGATCGTGGTTTTGATGTCGTCTCCGGCGGCACCGATAACCACCTGATGCTGGTCTCCTTGATTCCCAAAAGTATTACGGGCAAAGCCGCCGACGCTGCTTTAGGTAAAGCCCATATCACCGTCAACAAAAACGCAGTCCCTAATGACCCGCAATCGCCTTTTGTCACCAGCGGCATCCGCGTCGGCACTCCGGCAGCGACCACGCGCGGCTTCAAAGAAGCCGAAGTCACTGAAATCGCCAATTGGATGTGCGATGTAATGGAAAATATGGAAGATGAAAAGGTGATTGCGGCGGTAAGGGAAAAGGTCGGCAATCTCTGTGCGCGGTTTCCGGTGTATGGTTGAGTATACGTTGTAATATTTTGGAGTAATAGGAATGAATTGTACTCAATCTCCATCTTTATACGGAATTACCAAATCAAACCGTATTGGAGATGATCTTTGGGGCAAAAATCAATTCAATAGCACTTTTCCTACAGCATTATGTTGTTATATGCGGGATAACAAAATACCTGCTGTATATTTAAAGCTGGTTAGTGATGCCAAAGCTCAACTTCGTGTTCAACCTGAAGAAATGTCATTTGATGAAATCTTCAATACAAAATTGGCAAATCAACAACTAACCTTTTCATTCGAGAGCAAATTTGAGCCTTACCAACAATGGGCTTATGGAGACATCGGCAATATCGACCTGATAATTAAGCATGAAAATGAATTTTTGCGGGCATTGGAAATTAAGTTAACTGTATTGCCTGATGATGGTACGCATGAAGATGAGGAATCAAGATGGGGTTCTGAGTTGGTGGTTAGAGCTGCCACTACATCTTACGCTGCATTAGGAATTGCCCATTCTTGTATTGATGTATTACCAGAACTACGCAAATTGTTTGAACCCGTTTGCCAGCCGATTAGGAACTGGGGTAATCCAACAGAAATCAAATCTCGCAAAGATAGCATCCTAGATTGCTTAGATACCTTCCAGGCTCTTTACGCTTCACGCCAAAAACCGTTTCTAATGCAGCCTATTTGGAAAACCAAAGGTAAATCGCCAGAACTGTCAGATCATGCGTTCGATGTTTTTGTTTGGAGCGACTTTGCGTTGTGTCGGGCTTTTATTGACAGGGCGAAACATGAAACCTCAAAAAAGGCTAATGACGTGCCACGATTTCTCCGTGCTGCAACCCGTTTGGCGCATTCGTTATATGATTTATCAACGCGAGGTAAAGTTGATATGGGCGTTTACAGGGAGGACGCAATGGGTAATTTAACGGATAAAGAGTTCGCATTGGGTGGAAAAATAACCAGGAACTATATGGATCATCCTCGGAAACTTAAGCCTGCCGTTGCAAAAGAAGTTCTGCGTGAGATTATTCTAGGCGGAGGTCAAGACAAGCTAAGCCCAGAGCGCCGTTTTGATGCTACGATCTATTTCACCGCAAAGCATTTATTTGAGGAGCTTGGCAATGAAAGCGATTGATTTGTTTTGTGGCGTAGGTGGGTTATCTCTTGGCTTGAAATTATCTGGGATTGACGTAATTGCGGGTATGGATAACTGGGGCCAGGCGTTATCCGTGTATCAACTGAACCATTTTCACGATGTCCTTGATATTGATCTTTCAGATGTTGATACGACTTTTAATGCTGTCGCTAATTACGAAATTGATTTGATTGCAGGTGGCCCTCCCTGCCAAGATTTTTCTCACGCAGGAAAACGAGTTGAAGGCAAAAGGGCAAACTTGACCTTAGCCTATGCAGAAATCGTGGCGAAAATTCTTCCAAAATGGTTCATCATGGAAAATGTTGACCGTTCGCAAAATAGCGATGCTTATTCAGAAGCGCGAATAGTTTTCTGTAATGCAAATTACGGGTTAACAGAAATAGTATTAGATGCCAGTTATTGCGGCGTACCACAAAAGAGGAAACGCTTTTTTTGTATTGGAAAAAGAAATGAATCAGACGGTTTTTTATTGGAAATAATTAAATCAAAACTCTCAAAATCGCCAATGACAATAAGGCAGTACTTAGGTAATGATTTGGGCTTGTCTCATTACTATCGACATCCGCGCAATTATTGCAGACGTGCTGTTTTTTCCATAGACGAACCTTCTCCTACAATACGTGGGGTCAATCGCCCGATACCCAAGGGCTATCCTGGTCACGCCAATGATGAGGTACCCGTAGACAGTGTGCGGCCTTTGACTACACTAGAAAGAGCGCGGCTTCAAACATTTCCAGAAAACTATGCTTGGAATGGTAACAAAACAGAGATGGAGCAATTTATTGGCAATGCGGTTCCGGTTAATCTAGCCCGCTTTGTAGGTGAATGTGTGATGATATATGAAGCAAATGAGGTTATAGGCATTAATTCAAATGACATAAATCTTGAGCAGCGAATAAAACAATACATTTGATTGAGCTTTATGACCCACGTAAAAGCGTCCAAACTTGGCAGTTTTTGTAGTCCTGCCAAAGCCTAATGCGTTCATGCTTGAGTTGGTGTTACTGTTGGATGCGTTCATGTTATTAGCCATTGTTTCGGTTAAAATGCTTTTTAATGCCTAAAAACAAAGGATTGCAGTTAATGCCAGTGCCGAGTTTTCAAGAATTACAGGGAATTGCAGCTGGAGCTGATGCGAGCAATTTTAGAGACCGTAACGATAGACTTTATACGAAAAACCAAGTAAATAAACACATGTCTGACATAGAAATCGCCCAACAGGCAAAAATGAAGCCGATTATCGGTCTTGTTAAAGAAAAATTTGGCATTGATGCCGAACATTTAGACCCATTTGGACATTACAAAGCCAAACTTTCGCTTGAATATGTGAACAGTTTGGCAGACCAAAAAGATGGCAAGCTGATTCTGGTGACAGCGATCAGCCCTACTCCAGCAGGAGAGGGGAAAACCACGACGACGGTGGGTTTAGGTGATGCCCTGAACCGGATAGGCAAAAAAGCCGTGATGTGTCTGCGCGAACCGTCCTTAGGCCCGTGTTTCGGTGTCAAAGGCGGCGCGGCAGGTGGTGGTTATTCCCAGGTTGTGCCTATGGAAGACATCAATCTCCATTTTACTGGGGATTTTCACGCCATTGGTGTGGCGCATAATCTGTTGGCAGCCCTGATCGACAACCATATCCATCACGGCAATGCCCTGAATATCGACCCCAGGCGCATCCAATGGAAGCGCGTGGTCGATATGAACGACCGCGCTTTGCGCCATATTGTTGTCGGTATGGGCGGGGCTGCTAATGGTTATTTGCGCGAGGATGGTTATGACATCGTTGTCGCGTCCGAGGTGATGGCGATTTTATGCTTGGCGACCAGCCGCTCTGACCTTAAAGAAAGGCTGGGCAAGATAGTTATCGGTTATAAAACGGATAAGGTCACACCAGTTTATGCCAGCGACTTGAAAGCGCAAGGCGCAATGGCAGCCTTGTTAAAAGATGCGATTAAACCGAATCTGGTACAAACGCTGGAAAACAATATCGCCATCATTCATGGCGGCCCGTTTGCCAATATCGCCCACGGTTGCAATACTGTGACTGCAACTAAAACTGCATTAAAGATTGCCGATTATGTGGTGACCGAAGCTGGCTTCGGCGCGGATTTGGGGGCAGAAAAATTTATCGACATCAAATGTCGGATGGCAGATTTAAAGCCGTCGGCGGTGGTTCTGGTCGCAACAGTAAGGGCGTTGAAATTCCACGGCGGAGTTAACAAGGAAGACTTGAATAAAGAAAATCTGTCTGCGCTTGAAAAAGGCTTTGAAAATCTGCAACGCCACTATAACAACATCACCCAACATTACGGCTTGCCTTGCGTTGTGTGTGTCAATCATTTTACCTTTGATACCGAGGCAGAAATTGATCTGCTTGAGAGCTTGTGTGCTGCATTAGGTGCAAACTGCGTGGTTTCTAAACACTGGGCCGAAGGCGGCGCGGGTGCAGAAAATCTAGCCAAGGAAATCGTGAATATCGTTGACTACCGCGAACCCGGCTGCACTTTCGTCTACGATGAAAACATCAGCTCGTGGGACAAAATAGCCGCCATAGCGACTAAGCTATACGGCGCATCGGGGATTTCCGCCAGCGCTAAGATTAAAGCCCAACTTAAAACCTGGGATGAAAGCTATGGTAAATTTCCCGTGTGTGTCGCCAAAACCCAAATGTCATTTTCCACTAGCCCTAATCTGAAAGGAGCGCCTTCAGGCCATACTGTTGAAATCAGCGAAGTCAGGCTGGCGAATGGGGCCGGATTTATCGTGGCGATTGCTGGTGACATGATGACTATGCCAGGCTTGCCTAAGCAGCCAGCGGCAGAGCGGATTGATATTGATAATGATGGGAAAATTACTGGATTGTTTTGAGTATGGTATGTGTTTGCCAGATGCTTGATCAACGAGTGGCTTGTCGAAATGCCGATAATGATTAACACAACCACGACTAGATAAAGTTTCCGCAGATTTTTTAGGGGTGGAGTCCAACCAAAAATCGGCATAAACCAATATTGCTGGCAAAGACGTAAGAAGGATGCGGCAAATTAAGCGCGTAATAAACCTAGAGAAACGGTTCAAATCAACCATAGCGTCGGTTGATTTGAACCGTCCGCCCTGCTTTAATCACTGAATTTTCAAAAATAAATATCAACTAATTCCAGCTAATCATGACCTTATAGGGAACCTATAAAGTTGGCATAATTTTCGCTTAAAAATACACAGAAAACCAATTTTTCCAACAATTGAGGATGTGTATGAGTGGAATTTCACTTTCTGTTCTACCTAAAACAGGCCGCGTCGCCTTAAAAGAGGACTGGCGTGGCGATTTGTTGCACAGTCTGGTTTGGCTTGTCGCTTTGCCGCAGGGATGTGAAAGATGAACTTAAGCTATTTCACCGCTGAAAATATTCGCAAAGACGCTTTAGCCGGCACCATCACTGGCATGGTAGCCGTTCCGTTGACCATCGGCATTTGTCTGATGTCAGAATATCCGATACAAACAGGCTTAATTACGGTCATTTTTGCCTGTGCTATCGGTTTTATTAGCTTTCTTTTTTATCCTGGCAACTATGTCGGAACGCCGGGTGTTGCCGCCGGATTAGCGCCAGTTTTGGCGTTAGGCATCCACAAGTTTGGCATGGAGAATATGCCGTTCCTTATTTTTTTGACAGCATCTGCACAAGCCATTGCCTGGCGATACAATCTGCAAAAATATATCTTGAAAGCGATTCCAGCATATTTGATTGAGGGTCTTTTGGCAGGGATAGGCTTAAAAATTGCCCTTAAATTTTTCCCCTATACCTACGATGTGCTGCACGTTTCTGAACAATGGCTTGATATTGAACGCATTAAAATATTGTCCATTTCGTTTGCTTCCCTGCTGTTATTTTTGTATTTGTTCACTAAATATAAAGCCTCCTATCCCGCCATACCGTATATGGTGACTATCGTTATCAGTATTGTTCTGGGGCATTATGTGCCGTTACCCATGCTACATGAGGAAGACGTACCGTTTGTAATAGCGCCGCCTTACCCACATTTTGAACATTTTTCGCCCTTGCTGCTGGCAGAATTCGTCGGCTATGCGTTGATGCTTGCACTGATTGACGTGATTGAGCAGGTCACCAGCAATAAGGCTATCGAAAAGCTGGATCCTTTAGGGCGGCCCGCCAACACCAATAACAGTCTGTTGTCGATTTGGATCTCCAATTTGGGTTCCAGTTTTTTTGGCGGCATGACCAATTTGGATGGCTTGGCTAAAAGTACCACGAATGCCTTGGCGGGTGCGGTAACCAAGTTGTCAAATCTGTTTACCGCATTGGTGTTATTGATTTTCGTGGTATATCCGCAACTGCTTGACCATTTGCCTGAATATGCACTCGCCGTGCTAATGATATTTACCGGCTGGAAAATGATAGTTGGCCTGACACACGTAGCAGAACACGGAAAATACCCGTTAATCCTGGCGCTGTTTTGCGGCATCATGGTATTTGAAATAGGTATATTTGAAGGCTTGTTGATTGTGCTAATCATCCACAGCTTTGTAAACGTCACCATCGACAGGCACGAACACAAATCAGTATTAGCCATCCTTAAAAAACTGATTCACCAATTCGCTGATGACGTTCATCCCCACAGCACGGCTACCATGCTGGTGCATAAAGATGGAGAAACGGGTGGGCTTACCTATAGCAGCATTAATAAAAATCCTGCCGACAAAAAAAATCTTAACGATTTTCTAAATGACTGGGCGTTTGGCGTTAACCGCCATAATTTGTTAACTGTCGTCGCTACTTATGATTATCAAGGTTTGTTGTGGGGAACATTTGCCAAAGAGCTGAGAGAAGGGCACACCAACATTAAGAAGTATTTTGAGCATTTGTTTGAGCTGGACAGGGTGGCTGTCCATTTTGAGACGTCTGAAGTCAGGCAATACCACGATATTTTTATTCGATCAGGTAAATACGTTTTTACCTATTACAAAAAAGAAGAACGGGTAGAAGTCCCAGCCCGATATTCCTTTGTATGCAAGAAGGAAAAAACCGGTTGGTATATTTTGGAACACCATTCTTCCGAATTTCCGCTTTAAAAATCGCGTCATTAAAACATTACACAACAGGACAAAAACATGGAAACAGTGTTTATCGTAGCGGCGGTCATTATCGCTTTATTATTGTTGAGCCTCGTATTAGTAAAACAAGGCCATATCGGCGTGGTTACCCGATTTGGGAAATACCACAGAATGATGTCGCCCGGCATTCATTTTAAATTTCCATTCATTGATAATGTATTTAACAAAATCTCCATTCAGCATCGCTCCATTGAGCTGGAGTTTGAAGCTATTTCACTGGATCAGGCCAGTGTAAACTTCAAGTCATTGATTTTGTTTTCCGCAAAAAACTCAGACGAAGACACCATTAAAAAAATTGCGTTTCGTTTTATAGACGAAAAAAGTTTTATGCAAACCTTGATAAGGAGTATTGAAGGCTCGATTAGGGCGTTTGTGGCGACTAAAAGGCAGTCTGAAATTTTAGTCCTGAGGCAGGAAATTGTCGATGCGGTTAAAGATCATCTGGAGGACTCATTAAATCACTGGGGATTTCATTTGCTTGACTTGCAAATCAATGACATTTCCTTTGATGAAGCAATTATGCGCTCGATGTCGCAGGTTGTGTCCTCCAACAACATGAAGGCAGCGGCAGAAAACGAAGCCCAGGCGCAGTACCTGATTAAAACTAGGGCGGCAGAAGCGGAAGCGAGGTCTATACGCGTAAAAGCAGAAGCTGAACGAGATGCACTTGAGTTAAAAGGTGTCGGTAACGCGCTGTTTAGGGAGCAAGTTGCGACTGGTTTAGCAAAAGCCGGCACTATTATGGATGCGGGTGCTGTCGATCCCGCGTTAATGCTGTATACCCAGTGGCTGGATACCATGAAAAATGTGGCTGCACACAGTCATGGTAATATATTGTCGTTTGACGGATCCAATGATGGCTTCGACAAAACCTTTAAACAAATGCAGTTGATAAACAAGAGTTTATTGGAAAAAAATACGCATTAATACAACCCACCCCTTTAGCCCTATCGACCTCACACTATGAAAGCGAAATTGCCCGATAAAACAGCTTCCAATCAATCCGGTATCAAAACCTGGTTAGGTAAAGACACGATGGCTTCCGTCGTGGTCTTTCTGGTCGCATTACCACTTTGTATGGGTGTGTCCATAGCCTCCGGCGTACCGCCGACTGCTGGTATAATCACCGGCATCGTTGGTGGATTGGTGGTCGGTTTATTGGCTGGGTCACCCTTGCAGGTCAGTGGCCCTGCTGCGGGGCTTACCGTGCTGGTTTGGCAATTGGTTCAACAGCATGGCATAGCGATGCTTGGCATTATCGTAACGCTGGCAGGATTAATTCAGCTGGTTGCAGGTTTGCTCAAACTAGGACAATGGTTTCGTGCGGTATCCCCTGCGGTTATTCACGGTATGTTGGCTGGGATAGGCGTGTTGATTTTGTCTGCACAATTTCATGTAATGCTCGATGGTAAGCCTATTGGTAAGGGGGTTGACAATCTGCTGGCGATACCCGCCGCCTTAATGACTGCCATTTCGGCGCACGGTCAGGAATTTCAGGCGTTTGGTATCGGTATGTTCACGATTGCAGTCATCGTTTTATGGAGTGGGTTTGCACCAAAAAAACTTAAAGTGTTGCCCGGCGCATTAATCGGGGTGATAGCGGCTGTTTTGGCTGCATTTGTGCTTAAACTAGACATCCATTATGTCAGTGTACCGGATAATATCTTGTCAGTTGTGCAGTTCCCAACTGTGGATAATCTTAAGCGCGTGTTTGAAACGCCGATCCTGATTGCAGCCGTGTCCGTGGCTTTTATTGCCAGTGCCGAATCGTTGCTATGTGCCAGTGCGGTCGATCAAATGCATCAAGGCCCGCGTACCAAATATGATAAAGAACTTGCCGCGCAGGGTGTCGGCAATGCTATTTGTGGACTATTGGGCGTGTTACCGATGACTGGCGTAATCGTGCGTTCCGGAGCTAATGTAGAGGCAGGCGCGACCACGCGCTTTTCCGCCATTATGCACGGTATGTGGCTACTGCTGTTTGTTGCGGTATTACCCTTTACGCTGGCCTATATTCCCGTGTCCAGTTTAGCGGCGATTTTGGTTTTTACCGGTTACAAGCTGGCTTACCCTAAAATCTTACCGAAGTTATTGCACTTCGGTGGAAGCGAAGTGGCAATTTACCTGTCCACTATTGTCGTCATTGTGACGACTGATTTGCTTAAGGGCGTTGTTTTTGGCCTGTTCTTGTCAATACTTAAATTACTGTATGTGTTCACGCATCTGGAGATTCGCTTCGAAGAAAGTACGCAGCAGGGTCGGATTGATATGCGTTTAAAAGGTTCAGCCACCTTAATTCGTCTGCCTTTTCTTGCAGAAAAACTGGAACAGATCAATCGCGGCGCTGAAGTGCATGTACATTTCGAGGAGCTGGATTATATCGATCATGCTTGCCTGGATTTGCTGACCAACTGGGAAAAACAACACGAAGCCAGCGGCGGTAATTTGGTGATTGAGTGGGAAGAGTTAACCTGGAAATACCATCAACGCCAGTCAGTGGCACAGAAAGGTTGAATCCCATAGGTGCTTACAGGCTAGTTGAATGCGGGGGTTGAACAAATACAAGCGTTCATCTAAAACAACAGAGACCTTTGCAACCCCCCCGTTATTGGTTAGAACATCCGTAAAAACCAAATTACTATTGAAAAATAGGGGGGAATTTCGGCGAATCTTTGCCAAAAGTTCGTCATTACTGGCTTTATTTCACCGCTTTCCGACCACTAGGCAGGCTTTGCCTGTGGCAACTGCGGCAACAGGCTTTCAACGTACAACCGTGGCAGCCTTTTCAGGTTATAAGCGACGGCTAGGAGAACATGCCAAGCGTGGGACTTGGCTAATCCTTGGTAACGCAGGGTCTTGCCACCAAACCAGCGCTGTTGGCTGCCAAAGGTGCGTTCCACCACAAAGCGCACTTTGCTGATCGCCGAGTTGCGGGCCAGTTGGTGTGAGCCCAGTGGCTTGTTCTTGACGGCCTTGCCTTGGATGCCGTTTTTAATGCCCCGTTCTTTCAAGGCCGCCCGATGCTTCTTGCTGCAATACGCCTTGTCAGCGTGGACACGGGTTTGGTCGGTGGCTTGCCGATGATTGCTGAGATTGTGCGGAGTTCTGCCAACGCCAACAATGGCGCAAAAACCAGTTGGGCCAACTTTTTTCATGGTTGTTTGCTGTTATTGTTCGTCGTATTTTTTCCGCGCTTGATACACAGCATTCCGTTAGCAGCGTTAGCGGCATTATTAGTTTTTACTGGCTTTAGGCTGGCTTCGCCTAAAGCATTTTCCACTGTCATGGGGATTGGAAAAGAGCAGTTGTTTATGTTCGTGGTCACCATTATTGGTGTGTTAGCAACTGACTTATTAGTGGGGGTGGTGATTGGTATTCTGACTAAGTTTACAATTCACATGCTGCGGGGTGTCAGGTTGAATAATCTGTTCAAAATTCATTTCCTTGTTGAACAGATCAATGGCGAGACCATTTTGGTAGAAATAGTTGGTGCGGCAATCTTTTCTAACTTTATGGCCTTAAAAAACGCCATCACTCAGATTGCACCAGCCAAAAAAGTTGTCTTTCAATTAAATAATGCGTATCTGATTGATCATACCGTCATGGAATTCATGCACAATTTTCGGCACACCTATGAAGCAAATGGTGGTGTCTGTGAATTTCTTGGAATGGAAGTGCACGATACGTTTTCAAAGCATCCTTTGGCGGTGCGTAAAATGAAACCAGACAATAAGAGCCGGCGAAAAACCGATTATCACGGTTTGCGTTAAGTATTATGATGTTTATGTTGAGCGTCCAGGAATCAATTCAGTCTGATAGGAGGGTTTTGCCTCCGAATTTCTCCATACGGCTAAGCCTTTGACACCACTCTGGCAATAAAATACTCAAGCCGGATGGGGCATGTTGCCCCGTCCGTAGGGTTTCGAGGTGGTTCAACAACGTCACCGTCAGCAAAACGTGAATGACGGGGTAACATACCCCGTCACGCGGAGTTCTTGTTTAATACATAGCCCTCTACACAAATGTACTCTTATCAGTTCCCTTCTTAATCAAACAGCTATAAACGCTTGCACTGGTCTTCCTTGCTACCGCCTACGACATTGTTGCCGCCAATCGGCGCTGGAAAGTTTTGTTTGCACTGTAAGTTCCCGTCGATGACATTACGGCGAATTTCAACGCCACCGCTGTTGGATATAACTTGCACATTGCCGCCGACATCATTCCGCAATGCCCTTACATAAGCACCATTGGTATCGTACTGTATGTCGCTGTCCACAAAGCTGTCATAGACATTGGCACCGCCGCCTAGCTTGACTTGCACGGAACCGCCCACGCGGGATTTTTCCAAGACGTTAACCTGCTTTGCGTTTTCGGCTTGTACATTGCCTATTACCACAATTTTGCGCGCGGTTAAGGTGGCATTGTTTTGGACTATAATGGTGCCTTTAACACGGGTGCCGGTCAAATTGCAGGTCGCATTTTGTGGAACTCTCACATTATCGAATGTTTTTGCGCCAAAGCTGCCGCGGCAAACAAATTCCTCGGCCATAGCCGAAAACCCCCAAAGTACCGACAATAAACCGATGATTAACTGGGCTTTACTGGTCAAAGTTACGTTTTTCATGATTAACTCCTAGCTAATGAGATATCTTAAAGATTCATGTACTTGGATCAAGAAAAACCTAAGCACGCCTACACATTACCTCAAAAGCCTTACAACAACCTTTCACAAATATTATTGATTCGGCCTTTTAATGTTTGAACCGTTCGTACCCGCAGGGCATAAATGCTGAGTGAGTCGAAGCACACAAAGCCTTTCGACAGGCCCAAGGCGAACGGAAGTTAAAACTTCACAAGGCCGAATCTATAATATTCTAAGATATTTGCTTGTTCCCAAGCTCCAGCTTGGGAACGAGCGTATGATCGTAATGAATTGGTACCCACGCGGAACGGATGCCACGATCTGCTATGGTTGCACGGAACACCGCAACCTACCCAGCGTTAGTTTTCGTCATCAAATAATCCAACCACAAATTAGATAACTTTTCCTGCACGGTATTTTGCCGCAGCCGCGCATTCAGATGCGGGAAATCCACCCTATCCAAATCTTGATCCTGGTTGTAGCAGGAGTAAACAAAGTATTCCTTACCTGATTCAGGCTCGACATGCTTGCATAAGCACTGAGCGCAAATGCCTTTCATCATGCACTGCATCGGCGAATTGATGGAGCCAATCGCATGGTGCGCTTTTTTGAGGTACGGTTTCAACACATCATAACGCGCGGTTTTCACTGCTGCCATCATCCGGTCGGAACCGATGACGATAAGGTGATCGACATCCGCCAATGAAATCGGCTGCTCGCCCAGTTCGCCTTTGCCGTAAGCGACCATACATTCGAGAATGTTGCCAATAAAGGTCTTATCCTGTGGACGGTTTGGTGAAATGGCTTGCACATTTTCACCTTTATCCACTGACCAGATCACAAGATCCGCCGCCTCTTCGACATCTTCAATTTTGAAACGATCCTGGCCGAATTTATAACCCGCAAAGTAAATCACCTTATTGCCCGCCGCCCGTAGGGCTTTGCCGATGGAAAACAATACCGCATTACCCAAACCACCGCCGATCAGCAGCACGGTTTGCCCGGTCGGGATGTCGGTCGGCGTTCCGGTGACACCCATGATGACGAGTGGATCGCCGACTTTCCAGCTTGCACACAGGCGCGAGGACGAACCCATTTCCAATGCGATCAATGAGATAGTGCCGCGTTCCTTATCGACATCCGCCCCCGTCAATGCCAAGCCTTCCGAGGTCAGCACGGTATTTTCGACGACAGGCGCATGGGCTTCAAAATTTTGCACCCGGTAAAATTGACC
>JABFSV010000100.1 GCA_013140405.1 Methyloglobulus sp.
GCCGAAATTGACGTGTTTGAAGCACTCAAGGCAGAAATAAACCGGAGCGCAACCAAAGAGGACATCAGAAATGTTGCCGACAAAGTAAAGGCAGAATGGATAAAAAGCAGGCAAAGTGTTGAGCGTGCAGAAGGATCAGTCCTTGCGTCCAAAGAAAATCAGCTGGTGTCGGATGCCAATGCAGCCTCTTTCAGCATGCAAAAGCGCATAGATGCCCTTAAATCGGTGGGAAAAGACACTAAAACCAATGAGGAACTGCTGGCTGCGTACAGCAAAAAGGTTGCTTTAGCGAAGCAGGACGTGGAATCTGCAAATGAGAAATCCAATGCAGTTGCCAGTGCTTCAACAGCGGATGAAAAAGCAAAGCTGGTTAAAGGGAAAGACCTTTTATTGACGAGTTCCCAGGAAAACTTAAGGGATGCTTACAAATTATTAAAGGAAGGGGCTCGTGAGGAATTTTCGCAAAGGTTCAAATAGCTTGTGTTTAGTTTATTGATTCGACCCTTTAAAGTTTGGACCCGTTCGTGCTGAGCGAGTCGAAGCACAACCGCCTTTCGACAGGCTCAAGGCGAACGGATTTTAAAACTTCACAAGGCCGAATCAAAAGCTCGAAATAAGCACACATCAGCGCACTTGATCCATAAGAAATAACGACACGACCAACAACGGCAGCCAGCTACACTGGATTTTTGGTAACAACAACGGAGAAACCACTATGGAAACTGACCTGATTAGGACAAAAAAAAACTTAATTAAACTGACGGCGTTCGTGCTGCTAGGTAACAGCCTGATGGCGCAGGCGGTAACTACACTGCATAATCTGGTCGGTACGGAAGGGAGATTGCCGCATGGCCAGCTCGTCCAGGGTCGAGATGGCAACCTGTACGGAACCACATCTCCGGTGGGTAGTGTCGTAGCCAACGCGTTTCGAATAACACCAACGGGCGCTTATACGGTCTTGCGTACTTTTGTCCCAAATGCGGGCTCACTGCCACCTTCCCCTTCGCCACTGATGCTTGGGTTGGACGGCAATTTTTACGGCACCACCACCCATGGCAACGCCGCAGGTGGGACGCTCTTCAAAATGACGCCCGCAGGCGCGGTTACCGTTTTGCATCAGTTCAGGACTGTATTGAATGATGGTTATAGCATCGATAACGGAATATTACGCCCGACACCTCCGGTGCAGACAGCCGACGGCACCCTTTATGGGACAACAACTTCTGGTGGGCAGAATGGCGTTGGCATCGTCTACAAACTGACACCATCGGGCATCTACTCCATTATCCATCATTTTGTGTTTGGTGTAAGCGACGGAAGCAGGCCCTCGGCACCCTTGGTCGTCGGCAACGATGGCAATCTCTATGGCACGACGACTATCGGTGGCCAACCAACAGCAAGTTCAGGCACCGTCTTTCGCATAACACCTGGCGGGACAATCAAAATTTTACACAGTTTTAATGCCTTCACCGACGGCGGACATCAACCACAGGCTCCACTCGTAAAAGGTACGGATGGCAATTTCTATGGCACGACTTTCGGGAGAGGCGATTTGAACGCTCAGGGCAACATTTTCAAAATTACGCCTGCCGGTGTGTATACCAGGTTGCATGAACTTGATTTTTTCCACGATGTCAGTGACGGCGCTTATCCCAGTGCCGGTCTTGTGCAAGCCAGCGACGGTATTTTCTACGGTGCGACCAGCCGGGGCGGGGTAGCGCCAGGCCTGTTCGCCAACGATGCTGGTGTCGTGTTTAACATTACTAAACTAGGTTTATATGACGTAACTCATACCTTTGATAAGTCCATTGATGGTGCCCGTCCTCTATACAGCCTGGTGCAACACACTAATGGCAAGCTTTATGGCACGACCCAATTCAGCAAAACGGGTTTAGTTCCGGCTGGAAACGGGAGTGTTTTTAGCCTTGATGTCGGCGCAAGGCCATTCGCTTTGGCGCAACCTAGCAGCGGCAAAGCGGGCGGCACGATAGGCTTATTCGGTAATTTTACTGGTGTCACCAGCATTACGTTCAACGGTATCCCTGCTACCTCTGCAGGAGTCGGAAATACTTACCGTACGGTGACGATTCCTGCCGGCGCAGCCACCGGAGTAATCAAAATCAACAAACCTACTGGTTCTGTTAGCGGGCTTAACACTTTTTTGGTGAGACCGGTTTCCACAAGCTTTAGCCCAGCCAGTGGTAAGGTAGGCACGGTAGTCGCGTTGACCGGAAAAAGCTTGAGCCAGACCACTGCTGTCACTTTCAGCAATGGTAAAAAAGCGGTATTCACCTTGGTCAGCGACAACCAACTTAATGTCAATGTACCTGTAGGTGTGGTAACTGGCAAAATTAGCATAACCACTAAAGGTGGCACGGTTGCTAGTGCGACCAATTTTAGCTTAATCCCCTAGCTGTTATGGCCAACAAAAACCGGATACTTTCTTAGTCAGTCTTTTTATAAAATGCACACTCAAATTTTAACCGTGATTGGAAGCGGTGTTTGAGTGTGCATGTTTTTCGATGTAAAAAGCCAGATAATCAATGATGCTCAGTTGAGCTTCTGCTTTGATTCCATATTTTGTATGGCTGTGGTGGATTAGTAGCGCTTTTTTTAGAAACTGAAGTAAATTCTGTAACCGGATTACATGACATCTGGCGAAGAGATGACTGCTTAGGATATTGTTGGTACTATTAAAGGTTATGAAACTTAATAAAGCGGTATTCCAATGAATGATAGCATCCGTCCGCCAATTCCCCCCTTTACCCAAGAAGCTGCCGCCCAGAAAGTGCGTGCCGCTGAAAATGCCTGGAATATCCAAAATCCAGAAAAAATTGCGTTGGCTTATACGGCTGACAGCATTTGGCGTAACCGGACGGAGTTTCTTCAGGGGCGGGCGGAAATCGAGCAATTTCTGAAGCGAAAATGGGCAAAAGAACTGGATTATCGCTTGATAAAAGAGCTGTGGGCATTCCATGATGCGCGAATTGCTGTCCGTTTTGCTTACGAATGGCATGATGGATCGGGTAATTGGTTTCGTTCTTATGGCAATGAGAACTGGGAATTCGATATGAACGGCTTGATGAGGCGGCGCATAGCAAGCATTAATGATTTGCCGATTAATGAGTCGGATCGTAAGTTTCATTGGCCTTTGGGGCAAAGGCCAGACAATCACGCCGGATTGTCTGATTTAGGGTTGTGATCGTACCCGTCGTTATTGCCCTGTCTTTATAACGTAGGCTATACTTTATAGTGACATTTAGGTAGGCTTTATTTGTGATAAGAGAATTTAAAACTCGATAGCGAATGCAGTATCGTTTAGAATCTACGCTTTGCTAATATAGATTGATGGGGAGCTGGAAAGATGATCAAAAGATACCTGGTAATGTTGCCGGTAGCGGCAGTTTTTTTTGCACTTTCAGCTAACGCTGATGTCGTATTAAAAGATAATTCAGAAATTCTAGGCAAGTGGAAAGTGGATGCCGAATCAGCGAAATTAGACGGCGAGAAAAAAAAGGTTATAGTGGAATGGGATTTCCGGGATGACGGAGTTCTAATGAGTAAGGCCACAGATGTGGGCGGAAGGACTTTGGAAATGAATATACCCGTGCAGTATAGGGTCGAAGAAGGTGTAATAAAAAAACAGGTAGCCCCAGGGCGAGAAAAATTCGAGACTTGCAAGGTTGTCGAGAAAACTGGTTCAGAAATGATCTTGAAATGTCCGTTTCTTTTCTACTTTTTAACTAAATTATAATAACAAAGGGTGCAGCTATGATAGGTGGTATAGTCGGGCTTTTAGCGTTGATCTGGGTTTACCAGACGGCCACAAAGGCGAATGTTACGAATGGTGTGATGTGGGTGATGATTTGTGCAGCCGCGTACTTGGCTTCCCAATTTATAATGATTGGGGCGGCGAATTATATCATTGAATCAATGAGGGCGGATCAGGGCGAAGGTTATGAGCGCGATCTCATGAGCGTTGGTGACAGGAAAAATCTGGGCGGATTCCAAGGTTCCAAGGGAACATTGTCATCAGTGTTTTTTGAATTGTTCCCGCCAATTGCTGGTTTCATGTTAGTAGCGCTTATCCGCACTAAATTTGTCTTGAAAGAGTCAATTACCAAAACTAATTTGTTCAGTGGTATTGGTAGTATGTTCATAAGTATCAAGGAAAGTTTCAAAAATCCAGACCAGAAGTAATGGTCAGATACCAATAAAAAAGCCCAAGCAATGCTTGGGCTTTTTTGTTTTTAGAATAATGGGTTTAATTGATCTACGTCCACCATAAAATTTCTATCTGGGTATTCAGCCTAGCACTCTGGAAACCACAAAAACCAATATAGACACAAACACGACAGTAAAAACCAAACCCGCGATAATGTATGTCGTAAGCGAACCTTGCTCGAAGTCCAACTTCCTGTTCTTATCGCTCTGTACACCTATAAAAGCCGCTAAAATACTCTTGATCGTTTGACTAATTGATGGTTTTGACACGTTCTCTCCCGTTAACTGAAAAAATAATAGAGCTAGACTGCTTTTAAAGCAATAATAATCAGTTAAACACATTCTTTCAAAGACAAAATGAGCAAAGCAACACTTCTTAAGCAAGAATTATCCAATAGAATCTTATTTCTGGATGGCGCAATGGGTACTATGATCCAAGGCTACAAACTAGAAGAAAAAGACTTTCGAGGTGAACGCTTTGCCCAGTGGGAAGTTGATCTCAAAGGCAATAATGACCTGTTGTCGATAACTCAGCCGGATATTATAAAAGCCATACACAGCGCTTATTTTGAAGCGGGTTCTGACATAGTTGAAACCAACACCTTCAATTCTACCAGTGTTTCTATGGCAGATTACCGCATGGAAGCACTTGCTTACGAGCTTAACCTTGAATCGGCACGCGTAGCTAAACAGGCTGCCGATGAATACACGGCAAAAACACCGGAAAAACCGCGATTTGTAGCGGGGGTTCTTGGCCCTACTGCCCGTACTGCTTCAATGTCGCCGGATGTCAATGACCCAGGCTTTCGCAATATATCATTTGACGAACTGGTTGATGCCTACACAGAAGCCACGCGCGGATTGATTGATGGCGGTGCAGATATTATCCTGATCGAAACCATCTTCGACACCCTGAATGCCAAAGCTGCCATTTTTGCGGTTGACCAATACTTTGAAGCTATTGGATATAAATTGCCGGTGATGATTTCCGGTACGATTACCGACGCGTCGGGTCGAACCCTGTCAGGGCAAACCGTTGGCGCGTTCTGGCATTCGTTAAAACATATTGAGCCGATTTCTTTTGGTTTTAACTGCGCGTTGGGTGCAACTGAATTACGTCAATATATCGCAGAACTGTCGTCTATTGCTGATACTCACGTTTCGGCTCATCCTAACGCCGGCTTACCTAATGAATTCGGCGAATATGATGAAACACCCGAGCAAATGGCACAAGAACTGGCAGATTGGGCGCAGAGCGGTTATCTGAATATTATCGGCGGTTGCTGCGGCAC
>JABFSV010000043.1 GCA_013140405.1 Methyloglobulus sp.
GATCGTTTGTAAAATTTCTTGTAACTCAATATTCAGTTTCAACGGGGGTAAAGGTCGTGCCATCTGTTCTAATGATTGTTATTTAAAACAGTGTATTATCCAGCATATTTAAGGTTGATTGTACTAGCGCCAGTCTTTATTAGCATTAGATCGTTTGCACCTACCACAATACTTCCCCCTTGACCCGACATATATCTTTGTGAAGCGGCGATATAACCAAGTCTCTCGGCCCCCAATCCAGTCGGATCAAGTAGCATAATCGGATTCCCGCCCACATAAGCGTACAAATTTAAGCCGCCAGAAAATCCCGCCGGGTCTTCACTTATAAACCGACCTATGTTGGCATCATAATACCGGGCCCGCATGTAGTAAAGGTTATTGTCTTCGGCAAAGACGCCGACTTGCCCCGCATATTTAAACGGCTGCGGCACTGTCTCTTGTTGCGCCATGATTTTGCCATAAGGGTCATAGGCGTAACGGTTGATGACTTGCTGGCTGGCATTGGTGATTGCTACGGTATGCCCGGTTCCGTCAAAGTGGTAGACGTAGACCTCATTGGTTTGGGCATCGACCTGTGCAGTCAGGCCATTTCCGTAAATGAAATATCTTGTGATGACATTGTTGGCATCGGCTTCGGCCAGCAGATTGCCGGTGGCGTCGTAGATGTATTTAGTGACAACTCCGTTCCGTGTGGCTTTGATGCGGTTGCCGACGCCATCGTAGGTGTAATAATGATTGCCCTGGCCGATCAGTCGGTGCGCGTAATCAAAGCTGTAAGTGGTGCTGGCTTGGGTTTTCAGTTGGCCTTCGTTATCGTAGGTTGGCGTGGCCGTGGTCGTGCCGTTGAGCTGGATACCGGTCAGGCGGTTCTTTTGGGCGTTGTAGCTGTGGGCTTCGTGTGGTTGATTAGCTGTTCCGGTGCTTTCGGCTCGGTCACGATGGCTTTGGTGCGATTGCCGTTGGCATCGAGCGTGTATTGGTAATCGGCCAAGGTTTGGTTGTTGGCGGTGTGCGTGAGTTGGGTCAGCCGATCGGCATTATCGTAGCCGTAAGTCGTTTGGCTACCGTTGAAACGGCTGGCCTGGGTTTGCCTGCCTGCGGCGTCGTAACTGTAGCTTTCGGATAGGTTGAGCCAGCCTATGGTTAGGCTGCTCAGCCGGTTCAGGCTGTCGTAACTGTAGCTGACAGTTTTATTGCCGGGATAAGTGAGCAGGGTCAGATTGCCGGCGGCGTCGTACTGGTACTGCACAGATAAGCCGTTCGGGTCGGTGTGGCCGGTCAAGCGTCCAGCGGCATCAAAGCTGTTGCTGGTGATGCCGCTCGGGTCGGTCATGCTGGTCAGATGGTCGCGGCTGTCATAGTCAAAGGACACGGTCTGGTTGCCGGGATAGGTGATCTGATTGATTTTGCCGCTGGGTGTGTAGCTGCTGGTCACCGTATCCAGATTACGATCGGTCTGGCTGATCAGACGGCCGGCGGCGTCATAGCCGGAGGTGGTTTTCTTCAGTAAGGGATCGGTGCGCTCCAGGAGCAGGCCGCGCTTGTCGTAAAGAAAGGACGTGACGGCGCCAACGTGATCGGTCAGGTTTTGCAATTGGCCGATGGCGTTGTATTGCGTGGTGACTAACGGATGCGCGGCAGTTTTGGCGGTGGTCGGGTGGCCGTTGGCATCGTAGGTGTAGGCGGTGGCGGTGTTGCGCGCGTCGGTGCGACTTTGCACCAGGCCTGCCAGTGTGTAGGCGCTGCCGGTTTGTTGCGCCAAGGCGTTGCGGGCCGCAATGGGATGGTGTTTGGCATCGTAGTCGATTTGGGCGCTGTGCGTCAGTGCGTCGGTGACTTGCGTTAAACGCAGCTGGGCATCGTAGCTGAACGTGGTGGCCTGATTCAGTGCGTTCAGGTTTTGACTGGGATTCTGGTTGCCGTCATAACTGACTTGCGTGCTGTGGCTCAAAGGATCGGTGCTTTTAATCATGTGGCCTTGGCCGTCATATTCGGTTTTCGTGAGCTGGCCCAAGGCATTTTCCACCGCCACGGTACGGCCGCTGACGTCGTAATAATAGGTGGTGCGGTGCCCCAAGGGATCTTCTTCGGCGGATGACAAGCCGGTGTAGTGCAGTTTGTAAAGCGCGCTGGTGTTGTTGTCGCGCGGGGCGGTTTGCTGGGTCACCCGGTTGTGGTCGTCATAGACGTTATTGACAATGGCGACGTTCACCGGATCGGTAACGGTGAGGATTTGGTGCTGCGTATCATAACCGTATTGCCAAAGCTTGTTTTCGGCATCGTGGTAGCTGGTCAGATCGTCGCCGGTATAGCCATAGCTGACACTGCGCCCTTGGTTGTCGGCGACCTGAGTGAGTTTGGCGCCGGTATAGGTCAGGGTTAAAGTGCGATTATAAGCGTCTTTGATCTGTGTTAACTTGCCGCTGGTATAGGTAAAGGATAAAGCGTTGCCGTCGATGTCGGTCAGGCTTTGGATTTGGTTGGCGGTGTTAAAAACCAGTTGAGTGCCGAAGCGCTCTGTTAATTGATAGGTGCCATTGGCGTTTTTAATCAGTTGTGTGGTCACACCGGGCGGGGCTACATAGCTGCCGTCGGGCAATTGCCGGTAACTTAAGGCGCGGTCGCTCAGTTGCACGCTGACGGCACTGTCCTGCAATTGCTCAGTGGCCCATTGTGCGACCAAAGAGCCGACCGTCCATTCCTGCAAAGTCGGTTGCACGGCGGCCATTAGATCCTGCGTAACGGTGGCTGCTACCAGTAAGGCGGCTACATCTTGCGGTGCGCGCAAGCCTAGCGCGGTTTTGACATCGCTGTGACGATCGAGATGGATGTTATAACGGTGATTCCAGCCCTTGCCCAGACCGGCCGGATCTTGATTGACTTGCTGACTGTTGTAATTGCGGCCAAAGTTTAAACCACGCGGTCCGCTGCCGCCCAGACTGAGATCGGTGGCTTGGTTGAGGTAGGCGCCACTGCCCAGATCGACCGGATCGGCCGCTCGTGGCGTTGCAATATAGGCCGGCGGCGTTTGCAACGGTGCGGTATAACTCTGTACAGTCGCTGTACTGACCGGGCCAAGCAAGGAACCGTAACCGCCATTCAATCCACCACCGATGATCATGCCTAAACTGCGCTGGCTGCCGTTGACGCGGTAATCCACATAGCCTTTACCGTGCCAACTATTCAGCGTAATCTGGCCGTTTTGAGGCAGAATGAGGCTGCCATTGTTGTTGACTGCCGCTTGAAAGCTGCTGATGTCAGCGGCACTATAGCCGGCCAGTTGGCTTTGGATGCTGGCAAAGTTGCTTTGATTGGCAAGAAAGAATTTGTTGCCATTCTGATTGTTGAGGGCAAACAGTTTGATGGTGGATAAGGCCGCTTGATTGGCGCCTTGCAGTTGCTCCAGCACTCCGTGTTCCATGGCGCTGGCGATCAAGCCTGATGCCTGAAAGATGCCGGTTTTGGCGGTGCTGCTTTGCGGCAGCATCGGCGTAAACTGCGCCTTGACATCAACAAAATAACCTTCTTCCTGTCCGACAATGCCGAAACGGTGATGATGTATGATCCTGCTGTCGCTCAACGCTCCCAGCAGATCGGTAGCCAGTTGGGTTTGTTGCATCCAGCTTTGGCCGATCACGTTGAGCGTTTCGCTGAGCACTTCGCGGGAGGTATTGGCTAAGCCTTGTAAGGTCAGTTGATCCAGATAACGCTGCCGTTCGGCGAGCAGAGTGCTGTTGTGATCACCGCCAAAGGCCGAAGCCAGGACATAGGCACCGGTACGTTTAAGGGGAAAAGTCGCCACTTGATCGGCGAAACCGCCGCTAAAGGGATGGTCAATGGTCAGGATCAGATCGGTCAGATTGCCGGATGGCGTTCCTTCCGAGAGCAACAAGGTGTCGTCCAGATACAATTGTGCCGTGGGCGTGGTGACAACGGCGCCGGTTAGTTGTACTGTTTGCGAACCGATGGAACTGCCCAGATAGGAGTAGTTGAAATTTAAGGTGGCATTTTTACGCCCCGGTGTTTGGTTAAGGCCGGTTAATTTGACCTGGACCTGGGCACTACCATTATTGGCCGGGATGTTTTGGACACCGCCGCCGGATACAAAACTGAAGGCGCTGGCATTGACTCCCGTAATCGTGCTGGTGACCTGGATGACGACCGTGTTGGGGTTACTGGGCGTCCAGGTTCGGGACGAACTGTCCTGTCCCGGACTCACGTTACCGAAATCGGTGGCCCCGACGGGCGGCGGATCAATGACGGTGTTGTCACCGACATAGTTGAGACTGAGTTTTTTACCGGCGATTTGCGGAATATTCAGTGTCGTGTCGATGGCGCCGTGTTGTAAACGAACCGTGTGAATATAGCCGCTAGGAATGGCTGTCCAAAGCGGTTGTGTTGCTGTCCCCGGGAAGGGTAAGGTTGCCGGTAGACTAGCGCTTTCGTCTGGGACAATGCTTAAGCCGCCCGTTATGTCACGAACTGAGGCGTTGGGGTACTGCTGTTTCAAATGACCGACCAATTGTGTGGTCAGCGTATTCAGTTCACTGTTGAGACCAGTGGCATCCAAGTTCTGAATGGAATTTGTGCCCAGCAATCCACCTGCAGCCGTCAACAAAGCTGTCTTATTGTAGTTCATGGCGGCGGACAGATTGATGCCGGTCTGTTGGGTGCCGGGTTTGAAGGCAGGATCCAGGGCGACATCGACACCGTTAATGTTGGCCACCACCCAGACGCGGTCAAGATTGATGGAGCTGGTAAAGTTGATGGCAGGAATGCCGCCCGTGGCAATAATAGTGCCGATCAGGCTGGCGTTAGCTTCAGTACCCAGCCAGTGCGCCATATCCTGCCCATCAGTAGCCGAGACCGGAATGCTCATGCTGCCATATTGAAAATTGGCGGTAATACCGGCAGCCCGCAGCAGTTCCACCAGCACGGCAGCCTGGTCAAAATCATTGCCGCTGCGTTCTTTTAAGGTGAGCAAAGGGCCTTTTAAAGCACCGTAATAAGGCACGTAAGTAAAATGATTGCGGACAAACTGGTAAATCCTGCGCGGGTCGTTTTCAAGGGCCGTCGCCAGTTGGCTAAATTCAGTAGCGGCCGAAACAAGAATTGAGGCGGTTTCTAGCGCCCCAAAGGTTGCCGGTGTTTCTGCTGTCGTGGCGGCTTGGCGACTTTGCTTTTGCGCCTGCTGGCTTCGCTGAACTGTCAGCGCCTGCTCGCGCTGATCGATAACGAGCTGCGCGGCTTCGGGAGAAATTAGTTCCGCCCGTTGATCAATCCAGCCTTCCGGTGCTGGTTGCGTCAAAGCAGGCTTTGGGACGATCAGAACCCACAGACTGATCAGCAGCAAGAAACCATCACGTGAGAAATTCATTAATTAAATATGGTAAACCCCCGGCTATGCCGGGGGACTCACAAAGGTTTGACCTATAAGTTGGTCTCGACGATTCTCTGAAACTCGACCAAGAGTAAGGAGAATCGACCATGCGAGAGTATCAA
>JABFSV010000488.1 GCA_013140405.1 Methyloglobulus sp.
TAGTCTTAGGTTTGGGTGGAGTGGGTTTCGATACCAATGGTTTAATGTCTGCCATCGCCCCAGCGCTGGGCGCTTCCAGGGCAATGTCGATCATCGGCAAAGGTGTCGCTTCGCTAAGCGGTTCAGGTACTGGACGGCTCGCATACAGAAACATTAACAGGCAATGCATGACGCAAACCAATACCGTAATTAGCACAACGGCAAGAAAGCGCTTCCAGGTGATAGGTAACGCAAAACTAACGGGCAAGCGGGACGGTTCCCGTTGCGCGGCTTCCACAAAAAATAAGGTCACTTTTTCACTTTAGGATTGATTAAATCGGGCGTTAACATAGCCATGCGCTGATATAATTCAGCCATATGTTGTTGTAATTTTTCCAGGCAACGTTTGGTTTCATCCTGTTGACTTTCCAAATGTTCGAAATGGACCTGAAAATAACGCGCAGATGGAAACTCGGGTTTTGCAGGGGCTTCGTTGGCTGAAGAATATGATTTTTGATGATGCAGTTGAGCAGGTTTAAGATTCATGGTCTGTGTCTCCTTATCTTTTTGCTACACTCAAACACAATAAGACGATTGAAGAGGCGAAATCCCTCACCTTATTAATTGAAAAAAATTGGATTATACATGGCAGCGCTATCTTTAACTCCCATTTCAGAATTGAAGAACCGCTCTTGGGGTAATTTATTTTGAAAGATATGGGGTAGATGTCAGATTGAATATCTATGCAGTATTGGTATGTTTTCTGAGAAAAAAAATCCTTTTGTGACGCTGCCTCACCTGTGGACTTTGTCGATTGAGGTATGGCAGGGCGGCAAGGGTTTGTTCCCAAATCCGCGACGGTTATTCACGCTAACGCACCCCACATAATTGCTTTACAGGCTTAACCAACTTTTAGGGTTCCACTCTCATAGTGCTTATAGCCTATCGGAAGCTAAAATAATCAATCGATGACCCAAAAAAAGGCGTCCCTGCCAGAAGGTGAGAGGATGTGCATGAATTGATCATTCTATTGTTCAATTCATGCACAATAGGAATTCAGCAATTCCTATGCCATAAATGTAAAACACAGCAATACTGCTGGTTGCAGCGGTTTTTGGGGTTACTCGCACTTTAAAAAGTGTGGCATATGACACAACTAGTGCGTCATATGACCTATTTTTTGATTTTCACGGGTTGGCTTGTGATGATGGTCGCCGTGGTTTGATAAAGCGTTGTCAGAGGGTAATACTGGAGTAAAGCAAGTTCCGTTTAGAATCGTTGGAAGCAGGCAACGCAAGGGTTTGAGGACTGTGCTTCTATGGTTGTTGGTAATTAGGTGTCCTTTTTAACGAGGTGCTTCACGACAGGTATCGCTGCCCTAACGTGCTTTATTCTCGGATTTTTAAGGAGGTTAGGGCTAGGTCTTTTTGATTAAACTGTGTCATATGACACGGTTTAATTGATAACCCTTTATTTTCTCTGTTAGAATCAAGACTCCTTTAATGTTGGAGGATACCGTTATGAAAATTCGCTTCTTATTGATTTCCCTTGCTTTGTCGCTTTCGCTAGTTTCGGCTGGCGCATGGGCCAAAACCCATCCTAAGCACTGTGACATCCACAAAACCGATGCCACACATGATTGTGCCAAGCATTGCGCCACCCATCCCGGCGCAAAAGATAAGGCTTGTGCCAAGCACTGTGAGTCGGACTCATCTGCCAAAGCCCATGTTTGCAATACCCCGCACTGCGACAAGCATTTGGCAGCGGCGGCGAAAAGTTGCAATACCGTTAGTTGTTCGACACACACAGGTGCCGATGCACATAACTGTAGTGCGGAGCATTGCGCCAAACACGGTGGCAACATGGCAGATTGCTGTGGAACTACGCAGCGTTGTGATGTCTAGGGCAGGGCTGTTAATGCGTTCAATCTAAGGTCAGGCGAGGTTGCTTTATAGCTTGGCGCGCACTTCATCATTATTTACTTGATAGCCTGGAGCAGGCTATCAAGTCTTCGAAATCCAAGATCCGTTAGAACCGGCATAAACCCAATCATAAAATAGAATGACAGTTAACGTTTTGGATAGGTGTAGCCGGCCAACACTTATTGTCAGTTCGAGCTTACAAACCACCCTCAATAGTTACTTATCTTTTTACCCTTGATAGATAATATTCGAATCCACGTGCTAGCCATTTCGACAGGATGGCCACCATCCGAATCATAAAAGGAAGAGCTTTCTGCGCCAATAAATTCATCAATTGGTCTATTGACAGGAGCAGTTGATAAGCGGATTTTTTAAGTCGCACTTTGAAATCCCTTAACACCATAAAATTGACCGCCCGATCCCGAATCCTACCTTTCCGGTGCAACCAACGCACGAAGCCACTTATGTACAGAAAAAGCAGGCTTTGCCCGGCCAGAAACCAGCAGAACCGCCCGTATACCCCCAATGCCTCGCCCGTATGTAGCGGCCACATCCAGGTTATCAGGGTTTCCCCCTTGCCGAATGCGGCAGGATTCCTGACTTCTTTAATGTGTCCACTCCAACGGTCTACCCAAACCGTCGTGTAAGGGTGGCGCTGTTTCACTTCACCTTTCTGGCGTAAGTTCACTCGGTAAACGCCGCTGTTACCGTCGGGTGTCGTCACCCGGCGCAATTCGGCCTTGGGGAATGGGCCACGGGCAATAAATTCGGCGGCTTCCAAAAGTGTAGGATGGTTGTTCGGTATTGCCGTACTAGAGATGGTACGTCCTGTTTCCCCATGCGCCATGCCGGTTGAGCCGAATAGATCCTCCAATACCAAGGGAAAACTAAGATGGAATCCGGTAAAGGCGAGCAATAACAAGGCTACGGCACTCAGCAGACCTATCATGCGATGCAAATCAAACAGCAACCGCATCACGCCGGACCTAACCCGAATTTGCACCGCCGAGCGAATGTTCTGCACCCCAGGCCACCACAAGTACAATCCAGAAAAGACAGACGCCATCAACAATAATCCACTATAGCCGACGATATTCCAGCCAGCTTGGTCAAATTGTAGCTGCGTGTGCAAATCCAGTAACCAAGTGGTTACTGTTTGCCCCCAGAAGCGGCTCGCCACCACTTCCGCCGTATAAGGATTGACCGACACCATCAAAGGGGCATAGCGCTCAAAGAATGTCTCCCTGGGTTTGTCGAACCACGCGGTCATCATGCCAATAGCAGAGCGGGGCAACTCCAGCGTCCATTCACCATGACGGTCTGGATGTACCGCCCGAACCGATGCCATGATCTGGTCTAGCGATTGATAGTCACCTTGCGCCTCCTCAACCACCAATTGCGGATTCAATAACTCGTCTAATGCCTCACGGTAAACACAAGCACTCCCCGTGAAACCCAGCACAGCAAAAATAAATCCAACGGCTAAAGCCAGAAATAGATGGACATTGAGCCAAGTCGTTCTGGATAGCCATTTTTTTACTTGGATTTGCCTTGTGCAGTGTTGAAGCAATCGGATGACTGTGCTGACAAAAAAAATACCCAGCGCCATTAATCGCTGTTTTGAATACGGTTGCATAGGATTAACTTTAATAATTTCGCGATTATGTCTAATAGGGTGACGGTAAGGATTCGTAAATGGTTAATTGACTCAAAGAACGGTTTACCCTAAAGCCAACCTGAATTCATTGGTATCAGCGGCGTATTTCAGTGATGGGGCAAAACCGCTTTGCAGACGCGTAAAGTTTAATAGATTTGCTTGATTTCTTCAGGTTTCTTCTCAGGCAGCAATATGCTGAAAGTTTTTTTGGGAGAGTCCAGCTAACCATATGACTTCATGTAAGCCCACAGCATGTCCTGGAACTAGCTGGCTGGTTGAATCCATTATTAAAAATGAGATGAGCAATGAATTTTTATAGACTGCCAACGTTATATATCCAGTGCAGCATTGTGATTAGGGAAATATATTATTTTACAAGGTGAGGGACATCTTGCACTTGTTCGTCAATATCATCACATGTTGAAGACGGATAACATTCGGCTTGGCATTGTGCAACGATCGGCAAAACATCAGCGCAATTAAACTAAATAATTACCTTTCAACAACATAAAATATTTAGGAGAAAAAATTGAAACTTAAAAGTCGTTTACTCAACCCCACGCTTCTATTGCTTGGTTTTATCTTGTACCAGGGAACCAGTTTCAGCGTACTTGCCAATGAAGCGGCTCCACGATGTCGACTATTGATTGCAAACCAATTGTTTGACGGGGTCAATTTCCCGCAAGCCAATATGGCCGTGTTAATTGAAGGCAATAAAGTCAAGCAAGTCGGCTTACCCGATCAATTGCGTGGATTATGCAAAAATAGGATAAATTTGGGTGATGCGACAATTTTACCGGGATTTATCGAATCACACGCGCATATAACCTTCCAAAACGTCAGGAAAGACAATGTCCTGGAACATGGCATAACCACCGCGCAGGATACCGGCGGCCCATTAAAGATTCCTGAGGGTGGTCAAGGAAAACTAAGGTTATTGAGCGTAGGGCCTATCATACAGGCTGACGGCGGATATCCGCTTAACATATTCGGAGGAGGCCTTGGCGGATATGATCAGATTGGTTATCCGGTTTCATCAGTGACTGAAGCCCAGGAAGTTGTCCAGCACTTGGTTGATGGTGGCGCGACAGCCATCAAGATTGCCCTGGAACCCGGTGGTGAAACGGGGGCACCCTGGATGCAACCCCACGATGGCCCTGTACCCGCCACGCCATGGCCTATGCTTTCCCCTGAAATAGTCCAGGCGCTTGTGGTTAAGGCGCACGCGCTTGATAAGCGGGTAATAGCCCATGTGGGTGAAAATACAGGTTTTGAACGGGCGCTTGATGCAGGGGTTGATGAATTCGCCCACATGCCTTGTTCTGAAATCAGTGAAAGCTTGTTGCAGCGTGCGGTGAATCAGGGTGTCACCTTTGTAACGACGATTGATACGCTCTCGTCTTGCGTGGATACCGCCACCCATAAGGGAATTCATTCCAACACGATGAGTCTAGCCAGCAAAGGCGCTAAATTTATCTACGGTTCTGAAGTTGCACACGATAATGTTCCTTGGGGGATCAATGGTGAGGAAATGCATATGATGTTGCATTTAACCAGCGGGGATTCGATTGATTTTACGGACGTTGTAAACGTATTCAAAGCCGTGACATCCAAGGCCGGGGAGCGTTTGGGCGTGGATTCGCTTCTAGGTACTTTGGCTCCCGGTGCGCCAGCCGATATCATTGCGGTGCGTGGCAACCCATTCCAAAGGTTTAAGCTATTGGAGTATCCAGACCTGGTCATTTCAGGAGGACGCATCATAGTCAATAAATTCTAACGAATTAAGGTAACCATTAGAAATTAATAAACTATTGCTTGCGGGGTATCTGCCTCGCAGGCAAACAAGGAATACACATACTTCAAGAAGTCTTTTTTGGTGGCACGGAAACGCGGTCATGGGAACACCGGAAACACAGGCCTATTGTGATGATGTCCA
>JABFSV010000086.1 GCA_013140405.1 Methyloglobulus sp.
GCCGCTTGAGCTGCCAGCAAGTTGATCTTTATTGTTTTGATGTAAATATTGGTATCTGATGCCGCCCATAACCTGGATATTGTAAGGCAGCTTGATTTGATCTTGTACATATAGACCAAATTGATCCGTGTCATTGACGGTGTTCGCTAACGGTTGAAGTGGCTGTGTAAACGGCGTACCTGGATGAACTGGATTAAAAACATTGATCGTAGAGGTGCCGCCAATAGTCACTTGCTGTTCTTTATCAAGCCGATAATAATCACCGCCGAATAATAAAGTATGTTTCAATCCCAAGGTGTCGAAATGCCCAATCAGGTCAATATTAGTGGCGTAAGTGTCGTTCTGGGTGTCGAAGCTTTGTAACAAGCGGCTTACATCCCCCTCAGCCACATCAAATGGGAAAACTAAATGTGGCTGAATAACATTCTGCTGATTCACGGAAAACTGGTGTTTGATAGTCCAATCATCATTGAATTGGTGCGACCAATTGAAGCCGCCGAAAATGGTTTCTGTTGTGTTGGGCGTGTATTCGCCGTAATTGCGGCTGCGCGGAATATCAAGAGGCTTGCCATTTTGCAGCGGTAAGAAACCCTGATCCTGACCAGCGTGTTGATGGTTGTACTCCATCTCGAAAGTCGCTTGCGTCCGTGGGCTGATAGCCCACTTAAGCACGGGCGCCAAAAATACATCTTCTTTATCGATAAAATCACGGAACGAACCGCTGTTTTCATAAGACATATTCATCCGGTACAACAAATCCTTATTTTTGGTGACACGACCAGTGGCATCAATCGTAGTCCGGTAGAGGTCGTAGGAACCGAATTGCTGGCTCAAGGCATAATAAGGTGTTGCCAATGGCTGTTTGGTGATGACATTGACCATGCCGCCCGGATCGACCTGACCATACAGAATGGCCGCAGGGCCTTTCAAAATCTCTATGTTTTCTACGTTAGCCATCGGTCGGGTGGTGGCTGAATCTCTCAGCCTAAAACCGTTACGGAAGTAAGTTGTGGAGGCAAAACCGCGCAATAAAATGGATTGATTGCCTTGAGTAAAGTTGGAAGAATCTGTCGTTACGCCACTGACATTCTTCAATGCCTGATCTAACCGTACCACCTGCTGATCCTTCAACACTTGCTTAGAAATCACCTGCATGTTCAGTGGCGTTTCCATAACTGGGGTATTGGTCTTGGTGCCTGCGGTGGCGTTGGGTAAAACGTAATCGGTATTGTAAGGATCAGTCTGCCAAGTTGGGTCGTCATACGGGTTGTCGGCATCGGCTTCTACGGTGACTTTGGGTAAAGTCGCTTCACCACTTTTTCCTGCCGCATCCGACGTTACCTGTACCACGGGCAATACATAATCGGCCTCTTGTCCGGCATTTGTAGTTTGTTGTTCATTCCGGTACAACACGACGGTGTTAGCCCCGGTAAAGCGATAGCTTATGCCTGAATTCTTCAGCAAGTGGGTGAGTGCTTTGCCCGTATCATACTCTTGGGTAACGCCGGGTGAGGCCAGCCCTTTGACCAAAGCCGCATCGTAGACGAATTGAATGCCGGATTGTTCGGCAAAGGCTGTCAATGCGGCGTATAAGGGCTGCGGGGCAATATTCAGTTTGGCAGTGTTTTGTTGTGCACCAAGGGATAAAGGCGCAATTAGCGTTATTCCGCACACAATCAGGGCAAGTGTTTTTTTAAGGCCAAAAGAGCCAGGGTCTAATGGGATGGATAAGGGTGTACGGTACATAGGTTGTCCTTTTATATGGGTGCGGCATTACTAAAACGAATGGGGCACACAAAAACCGTACTATTTGGAGAAAAAAGATTTTAGGGAAATCCTGATTTAGACGCTGTTTGGTTAAAAATTACACTACGGCTTATCAATATATTGGCTTTTGGAAACGAAATTACGCGTCATGCCGTCAGGGAATGACGGCATCCAATCGGCATGGACGCCTTCCTTGGTTTCTGGATTCCGGCAATCCATGCCGGGATGACGATAATTGTTATTTGTTTGGGATATGTTCCGCTTACCTTGCCTAGTTTTTCTCAACTTTGGCCTTGCCTGCTACCGCTTCTTTCTGGATACGGCTCACGTCATTGCGGAATTCTTCCTGGGCGGAATTGGCGGATTTTGCGATGGTATCGTTGTCGGTGTTCGCTTCTTTCACTAGGCAGTTGTAGTATTCCTGTGCTTTCGCTTGCCAGGTGTTGATGTCCTTCACGCTTTGGTTGTAGTCGTCCACGCTTTTTGTGTTGATTGCTGGCGCGGACGGCTTTTGCCCACAGTTGGCAGGTTGCCATTGACCGTTGCTGAGGTTTCCGGCATAAGCATTGAAAGCCGTGATGCAAAAGCTGAAGGCAATAATTGGTAAGTGTTTCATGGTGGTCTCGGATAAGATTGAAGTTTGTTGGCGAAACTTTGGAAAAGTTGATTCCATTCATGGTTCGACGACCAAAGGAAGCGCCTGTGGTGCAAGCTCACCACGAACGGAATCAACACGTTGCCGCTCAGCCTATCGAAGAACTTTATCAGCGTTCCTGTTTATTAAGACGTTTTTGCTTACAAAATCCCTCACGCTGAGTAACAATTATTTCGCCGTGACTAAAACCAAGGGGCCAACGTGGTGTACACGCAGCGGCAAGGTGCCTTCCAATGTATCCAGCCAAGCATCGATATTGCCAATGTCTATGGCAGCGTTGATTTCCCGTTGCGCCAGCTTGTTGTCAAGCAATTTGACCGTGCCGCGCCGATAGCGGTTGATTTCAGCCAGCGCTTGCTCCAAGGTGACAAAATTCATCAGCAATTGCCCCTTTTTCCAGGCATCTGCGTTAGTGACATCGGGATGGGTTATCGGGCTAATACGGCTATCTTGAAAAGTCACTTGGTCGCCGGGTTTTAGCAGGGCTTTATTCCTGGTTTGGCGGTCAATTGGTATGCTGGATGTGCGGACTTTGCCATCAAGCAATGTCACCACGCCTTGGTTTGCGTCATAGCGCACCAGGAATTTAGTGCCAATCGCCTGGGTGCTGACCTGCCCGGAGGTTACGGCAAAAGGCCGTTGACTGTCGTGTGCGACTTCAAACTCCGCCTCGCCGCGCAGTAAGGCTACGTGGCGTTCCTGGTCGGTTAGGGTGACGTTGATGGCTGAATCGGTATTAAGGTGGACAATACTGCCATCGGTGAGGTTGATGGTCGTGTGTTCGCCGATGTGGGTGCGGTAATCCGCCCACGGGTTACGCAGGTAGTCAGGATAGAAACCCAAAACCGTCGTAATCGCAATAGATGCAGCGACTGCCAAGCCTTTAATCCAATTGGCTGGTTGGAATCCCTTCATCCCAACCTTCTCGGCAACCGTTCCAGACGTTGCCCTACCTCCTGCATCCATGCTGTCGTCCCAGAGGGAGAAAGCAGTATTTGAAGATTTTGATAATGCATCGGCAATCTCATCCCTTGTTATTTCCCCATACAGTTTTCGATGGGCAAGTAGGGGAATGTCGAGCTGTCCCCATAGCGTAAGGATTTTTTGGTAAGCCTGCCCGTGCGCGGGGCTGCGGCTGAGCCAGCCCTCAAATTCTGCTTTATCGATGGCCGTCACGTCGCCTGAAGTCAGGCGGATATGCCAGGAAACGGCTTCCGCTTCCAACCATTCCCGATGTTGGGGCTTAAGTTTGTCCATAGATTGATTGGGGGTGGAGGTGATTTTATTGATGCCAATACTATAACGAATAACGGGATACAAAACCGTACTCCTTAATCATCATTCATCGTTTTGCGGCAATGATCCAATGCCCTTACCAGTTGTTTTTCGACCCAGCTTATGGAAATACCCAAACGGGCGGCTATGGCTTGGTGGGTTAGGCCTTCTATCCGGCTTAAATACAATACCTCGGCGCAGACTGGCGGCAGTTCAGCTAACGCACTTTGTAATTGGAATAGTTGATCCAGATGCAAAATGGTTTGCTCTGGCGATGGCGTGATAGCGCTGTCTGCTGCATATTCACCCAATAAGTCAGACTGGCGTTTTGCTGTCCTGAAATAATCAATCGCAATATTGCTGGCAACCCGAAACAACCAGGCGCGAATCTTGGATTCAGATACTGGAACGGGTTTTAGCTGGGGCAAGCGCAGATAAATTTCCTGCACTAGATCGGCAGCCGTCTCTGGGCAACTGGTTTTCTGTGTAAGGAAACGCTGCAAGGCAGGTCGGGTGTCCAAAAACACCCGACTTAATTTAATTTCTGACATTATTAAAATAGCTTGCCATAAGAGAATTATTTTTCAGTAAGCAGGGTAGGCGGCACGAAACCGCCCTCCCTGCAAACATTAATTAAATAAGCAAGCCCCTGGCGTACCGAGGGGGCAATTCACAAAATTAATCAAGAAAAAATCGTACATATCTTGCATTAGTTGCGCGATAATCGGAGCTGATTTTTTGGGTGTGCCGCCTTTAACAGGCGGCTGTGGATCGTATTCCATATCGAGCATGACGGCTTGGGTATATTCCTTGCCAAACAGGTGATTAACGAGAGCCAAAGACATATCCAAACCCGCAGTGACACCTGCCGATGTCCAATACTTGCCGTCCCGAGTCCAGCGTTTACCCGTGTAGTCCGCGCCGAATTTGGTGAGCATTTCGTTAGCTCGATACCAGTGTGTCGAAGCATCTTTACCTTCCAACAAACCCGCCGCACCCAGAATCCATGCGCCTGTACACACGCTGGTCGTAAAGATACTGGTTTGGTCAATTTGCTTGATCCAAGCCAGTACTTCGGGATCTATAGTCTGCATTGCAGTACCACCCGCACCACCCGGAATGAGCAGTACGTCCAGTTTCGACACGTCATCAATTGATTTATCTACGTTGATAGTGATCCCATTGCTCATGGTGACTGGGCCTTTTTTCTTCGCTATAAAAAAAGCATTGAGCGCAGCGGTCTTAAAAACCTGGTAAGGCCCCAGCGCATCCAGTGAAAACATTCCGTCGTAGACAAAGATGCCGATCCCATTTACGTTCACATTCGGATTGGGTTGGCGGAACATTAAGTCGTCCATGTTGGTGATGGGTTGGTTATTTACGCTGCCGTTTGCAAAATCATGTTTCGGCATCGAAAATTTACTGCTTCCTCCCCCATTGAACGCATGTATGTTAAATGCAGTAAGCGAAAAACCAAGTACGATGATTAACCTTAACAAAGTGTTGTTTATAATTTTTTTGAAGTGCATCGTTTAATTCCTGAGTAGTTAGATGATTGCCAAATAATTGTTAAGTACGGCGTAAATTAAGGAGTACATAACGAACTATTTCACACAATAACAAGGCAAAAAACATACCAAATTTACATATCATTGATAAATAGAGAGCTTTGCACGGACAGTAAAAACTCCTGCTTACCGATCAAATACCAATTTTTTTGAATAGCCATTGGTCTTAATGGACTGCATTCGGTGGAAAAACGCATTTATCCCACCATTTTTCATAA
>JABFSV010000419.1 GCA_013140405.1 Methyloglobulus sp.
TTGTCGTAATCTCTGCGTGCAACTATCCCAATTTTCAAAGGTTACGGTATACGCAAATAGGTTGATTTTCATGCCTACCGCCCTGAGACGATAAGCCAACAGGCACATGGATAAAGGTGTACGCCCCATTCCATGGACGATGATTGCACGCATAAATTTTGCCTTGTCAAGTGTCGATAATTTATCGCTTATTGTAAACAACTTGCCCTAAACCGCTAATATCATAATCGCTGAATTCTTTAACTTTGCAATCGAACGTATTTGACTGGCAAAGTGCCAGAAATTTTTGGACCGGCAGTTCAAAATAGTCAAATCGCCGTATGACCAGATCGAATTAATTAACGGAACAATAAATATTTTATTTATGCCTATTTATGTGTTTTTTACATTTTTGTTTGATGTGTTAAACTGAAACTATCATTTAGCTATGCAAGGCAGGACTGCGGTTATGAGGAATAACGGGTTGCCTTAACGAGAAACGTATGACCGGATCAAGCCCCATAAACCCCAATGTGCAAACAATCATCGCCAGTCTTAAAGACAAACCTGGCGCTTTACTGCCCATCCTGCACGGCATTCAAGATGAACTTGGCTACATCCCTGCCGAAACCGTTCCAGCCATAGCCGATGCCTTGAACCTTTCCCGTGCGGAAGTGCATGGCGTTATCAGTTTTTATCATTATTTTCGTGATACCCCGCCAGGCAAGACCACTATCCATTTGTGCCGTGCTGAATCCTGTCAAGCGATGGGCGCTAAGGATTTGGAAAATCATGTCAAAAACAGGTTAGGCATTGACTACCATGAAACTACGAAAGATGGTGTATTTTCATTAGAACCTGTGTATTGCTTGGGTTTGTGTGCTTGTTCACCTTCTATGCAAATTGGCAATGAGGTTTATGGTCGTGTATCAGCAGAATCTTTCGATAGCACCATTGAGGCATTGTCATGACAACTACAGTCTACGTGCCGTGTGATTCCGGTGCTTTATGTTTAGGTGCAGATAAAGTTGCTTCGAAGATTGTTGAAGAAGCCAAAAATCGCAACATCGATATTAATCTAATCCGTAACGGTTCGAGAGGCCTGTTTTGGCTAGAACCTTTAGTAGAAGTTAGCACTGATAAAGGACGGATCGCTTACGGCCCAGTGCAACCTCACGATGTAGTGAGTTTATTTGATGCTGGTTTTCTGACGGCTGGTACACATCCGTTAGCGTTAGGATTAACCGACGAAATACCCTATCTCAAACAACAAGAACGCCTAACTTTTGCCCGTGTTGGCATTACTGATCCAGCAAGTCTTGATGATTACTTGGCTCACGATGGCTATCGTGGCTTGAAGAATGCCCTGATCCTATCGGGTGCTGACATTGTAAAACACGTTACTGATTCTGGCCTGCGTGGTCGCGGCGGTGCAGCCTTTCCTACCGGAATTAAGTGGAATACTGTGCTTAATACGGTATCGGAACAAAAATATATTATCTGCAATGCCGATGAAGGTGATTCCGGCACGTACTCAGACCGTATGATTATGGAGGGTGATCCCTTCGTATTGATTGAAGGCATGACGATTGCAGGAATTGCGGTGGGCGCAACCCAAGGTTATATATACCTTAGATGTGAATATCCGCATTCACACAAAGCCCTTAATACCGCCATATCAAAGGCTTACGAAGCTGGTTACTTGGGCGACAGCATCTTGGGTAGCGGCAAAAAATTCGATCTTGAAGTACGCTTAGGCGCTGGTGCTTACATCTGTGGGGAAGAAACTTCGCTGATGGAAAGCCTGGAAGGCAAGCGAGGCTTGGTTCGTTTCAAGCCACCCTTACCTGCTATCAGTGGTCTTTTTGGCAAGCCAACTGTTGTAAACAACGTTATTTCACTGGCTTCCGTACCTATCATATTGGATAAAGGCGGCGAGTATTACAAAAACTTTGGCATGGGTCGTTCTCGCGGCACATTGCCGATTCAACTTGCTGGCAACTTAAAACAACCGGGCTTGATTGAATTAGCTTTTGGCGTAACTTTGCGTGAACTGCTCTACGACTTTGGCGGTGGCTCGGCTTCCGGTAGGCCGATCAAGGCCGTACAGGTTGGTGGGCCATTAGGTGCTTACCTACCCGAATCACAATTCGACACACTCGTTGATTACGAGGCTTTTGCCGCTATCTGGGCGGTCTTAGGTCATGGCGGCATTGTTGCTTTCGACGACACCGTTGATATGGCTGAAATGGCGCGTTATAGCATGGAGTTTTGTAAGATTGAATCTTGCGGTAAGTGTACGCCTTGCAGGATTGGCTCCACACGCGGCATGGAAGTCATTGAAGATATTATAAAAGGCCATGATCTCAATAAAAATATTCCACTGTTACGCGATCTTTGCAATACGTTATTAAACGGTTCGTTATGCGCCCTCGGAGGCATGACACCTTATCCCGTATTGAGTGCATTAAACCATTTTCCTGCGGATTTTGGCATAGCAGACCAAGCCGACGCTGCCTGATATAAATTTAAGAGGTATTCACAATGTCGATGATTACAGAAAAAGACTTTGGCACCCCTGCCAGCCCCGCTACGCAAATGGTCAACCTTGAAATTGACGGTTTTCAGGTTATCGCCCCAGCCGGAACTTCGGTCATGCGAGCGGCGGCAAGTATCGGCATCGACATCCCTAAATTATGTGCAACAGATAGTATCGAGCCGTTCGGTTCGTGCCGATTGTGCGTGGTGGAAATCAAGGGTGGTCGCGGTATGCCTGCCTCCTGCACCACACCGGTGGGGGAAGGCATGGTAGTCACCACCCAGAACAAGAAACTGGCGGATGTTCGTCGCGGCGTGATGGAGCTTTATATCTCCGACCATCCACTCGATTGCCTGACCTGCTCCGCTAATGGCGATTGCGAACTGCAAGACATGGCGGGCGCGGTAGGCTTACGGGAAGTCCGTTACAACCCCGCTGGCGAAAATCATTTAAATTCCGTCAAGGACGAAAGCAACCCCTATTTCACCTTTGATCCCAGCAAATGTATCGTTTGCTCGCGCTGTGTCCGCGCTTGCGAGGAAACCCAAGGCACATTTGCCTTGACTATCGACGGACGCGGTTTTGATTCCAAGGTTTCGCCCAGCCAAAACCAGCCTTTCATGGATTCCGAATGCGTTTCCTGTGGCGCATGTGTACAAGCCTGTCCTACTGCGACGCTCATGGAAAAATCGGTTATCGATCACGGCACACCAGAACACGCCATCGTCACGACTTGTGCTTATTGTGGTGTCGGCTGCTCGTTCAGGGCGGAAATGAAAGGCAACCAAGTAATACGTATGGTGCCCGATAAGGATGGCAAAGCCAATCACGGCCATTCCTGTGTAAAAGGCCGCTTTGCTTTTGGTTATGCCACGCACAAAGACCGCATCACCAAACCGATGATCCGCAAGAGCATCAAAGACCATTGGCAGGAAGTGAGCTGGGAAGAAGCTATCAATTATGCAGCTTCCGAACTGAAACGCATCCAAGCCGAACACGGCAAAGATGCAATCGGCGGCATCACCTCGTCACGTTGCACTAACGAAGAGACTTATCTCGTACAAAAACTTATTCGGGCTGGCTTTGGCAACAACAATGTCGATACCTGCGCCCGCGTTTGCCATTCGCCCACAGGTTATGGCCTGAAACAAACGTTTGGCGAATCATCCGGTACGCAGAACTTTGATTCGGTCATGAAAGCCGATGTGATTATGGTGATTGGCGCAAACCCAACCGACGGACATCCGGTATTCGGTTCGCAAATGAAAAAACGCTTACGGGAAGGCGCAAAGCTGATTGTTGTCGATCCCCGCGAGATTGACTTAGTTAGGAACAGTCCTCATGTTAAAGCCGATTACCATTTAAAATTGCGTCCAAGCAGCAATGTCGCCCTAATCAACGCGATTGCCCATGTTGTTGTGACTGAGAACCTTGTTGATGAAGAGTTTGTAAAATCCCGCTGTGATGTTGAATCTTTTAACAAATGGCGAAACTTCATTGCCGATAAACGCCACGCACCGGAAGCAACAGAATCTATCACGGGCGTTCCTGCCGCCGATATACGTGCCGCTGCTAAACTTTATGCAAGCTCCAAAAATGGCGCAATTTATTATGGCTTGGGCGTAACCGAACACAGCCAAGGCTCAACTATGGTTATTGGCATTGCCAACTTGGCGATGGCAACTGGCAATCTGGGCCGTGAAGGCGTGGGCGTTAACCCATTGCGTGGACAGAATAACGTCCAAGGCTCCTGTGATATGGGTTCATTCCCGCACGAATATCCAGGTTATCGCCATGTATCCGATAAAGCTACCCGTCAATTGTTTGAACAAAACTGGGGCGTTCAATTGCAGCCCGAACCGGGTCTACGTATCCCGAATATGTTTGATGCCGCATCTGACGGCAGCTTTTTGGGACTTTATGTTGAAGGCGAAGACATCGCCCAATCCGATCCAGATATCCAGCATGTACACCATGCCCTACGTTCGATGGAATGCGTTATCGTTCAGGACTTGTTCCTCAATGAAACTGCTAAATTTGCCCATGTATTCCTGCCAGGGTCATCGTTTTTAGAAAAAAATGGCACTTTTACTAATGCGGAACGCCGTATATCCCCCGTTCGTAAAGTAATGCCAGCCTTGGCTGGCTACGAAGATTGGGAAATCACCCAGTTGCTTTCCAATGCGATGGGTTATCCAATGAACTACAGCCATCCATCTGAAATCATGGCTGAAATTGCATGCCTTACACCAAGTTTTGCAGGTGTCAGCTATGAAAAAATTGACCAACTTGGCAGTATTCAATGGCCTTGCACGGATGAAACACCAGAAGGTACGCCAACCATGCACGAACATGAATTCATGCGTGACAACGGCAAAGGCTTGTTCATGCTGACCGAGTTTGTTGCATCTCAGGAAAAGGTAACGCAAAAGTTCCCGCTAATCCTGACCACGGGCCGCATCCTCTCACAATATAATGTCGGCGCACAAACACGCCGTACCGAAAATAATGCCTGGCATGCTGAGGATCTGCTAGAAATCCATCCCCATGATGCGGAAGATCGCGGCCTCAAAGACCACGATTGGGTAGGCATCAAAAGCCGTGCCGGTGAGACTGTGTTGCGGGCAAAGATTAGTGAGCGGGTACAACCCGGCGTGGTTTACACCACTTTCCACTTTCCTGAATCGGGCGCCAATGTTATCACCACGGACAATTCCGACTGGGCTACAAATTGCCCAGAATACAAGGTGACGGCAGTGCAAGTCAGCAAGGTCAGCCACCCATCGGAATGGCAACAAGATTACCAGGCGTTTTCCGAACGGCAACTGGAATTGCTCGACAAGGAATGAGTGATGGCTAACCCTAATGTAGTCATGCCAGAGCTTACGCCTGAATTGGGATGGCCCAGCTACCAACTGAGGAAGGTAGAACGCTGGCAAGG
>JABFSV010000233.1 GCA_013140405.1 Methyloglobulus sp.
TTTAAACATATGTGTTATGCCTGGCCTGGCGTGGTCACTCAATACTTCAGCCAATTGTGCATCCAGATATACCCTTATCCTTACCGCAGGCTCCAGTAACTCATCCGGTTTTTTGTTAAAGCAATGGCTTAATTCTATGGTCAACGTATAAGCTGTCTGCTCGATAATTAGCAGATGCAAGGCTGTGTTATTCTCGGCTAGTCCAACGGCATTGCCTTCGATGGCACACAGTTCAGGAATTAGCCGAAATATCTTCTCGTAATTGGATGCACAGACTTGCTCCAGGCACAGGGACTTATTGATGGGGTTTAAAAGACTCATGGCGATTCGGTTTAATCTTCCCTATAGCAAGCGTAAGCACTGGCAGTCTCCCAAAGCACAACTTGGGATACGTTGAAACCGGTCTCTTTTAAATGCCGATAAATCATTTTACTGAGGACTTCCGCCGTTGGATGTTCATCTAGCGCCCAAAAGCGTTCATTGTTTGCCGTTAATGCCGGAATAAGGGGATCATCCTTGTGTAGTAGAAAATTATGATCCAGGTGCTGGTCGATATAAGCCTCAACACACGCCCTGATGTCGGCAAAATCGCAAACCATACCTTGCTCATTGAGTGTTTCCCGCTCAATAGAAATAGCTGCCTTGACACTGTGTCCGTGCAAATGTCGGCACTTGCCTGGATGGTTCATCAGGCGATGCCCGTAGCAAAAATAGACTTCTTTGGTAATCGTGAACATAGCCCAGTTATTAATAATTAACTTTTAAATTCAAAACTTCAATCCTCATCCGGTATCTGTCCTCGTAGCTCCTCAGACAACAACATTTGCCCACCCGTGGTTACAACTTCCTCACCTGCTGTTATAGCATCTTTTACAAAATAGCCATCGCGAACAAGCGAAAACGCTTTGATAAGCCGTCGGCTAAATGTGTCTTTAGCTACTTTAATGTAAACATAAACCTGATCCATATACCAGACGAATGCTGATTCTGGGACAATAACCCCGGACTGCCCAAGCGTTGGTTCTGGTATCCAAGCCGTTACTTTCATACCCACACTAAGCCCTTCGCCGTTGACCTTAAAAAAATAGCTTTCACCTTGCATGGTGTTATCAACCTGGGTGGAGCGTGAAATTAACGTAGCTGGATTTGCTTTATTGCGCTGCCCAGTAGGTTCTACGAATAGTGTATCAAGTGGGCTTGTTAGCTGCTTATTGGTTGGCAACGTTATTTGCAATAGCTGCTGCTGTCCCGATAAAAGCTCTTTCAATTTACCTGATTTATCAGGCAACGCCCATTCGGCAAGTTCCTTTCCCCATAGAAGCCTAGTTTCATTTACGACAGACAACAGTCTTATCTGGCTTGCCTCAACCAACGCTTGATCCGTCGAACCCAACACTTCCTGCTCCTGTAAAGACCGTTTGGCTGCTATACCATGACGAAATAATTCTTGCTGCCGTTTAAGATTTTGTCCTGTCTGCTTTAACCTGGCCTTAGCACCGTTTAGCTCGGCTTGGGCTACCAAATAGCGCTCCCTTAGTGCCAGCAATGGCTGAATGCTGATGACTTTACCAACACTCTCAAACTCAGCCTGATGTTGGACGAGGCTAACCAATATGGTTTTTAGCCCTGATGCGACTTGGGTTTTACTGTCGATCATCACTGATGGTTGACCACCTACCTGCTGTGCTTTCGGATCTATCACATCATTGTCATCTGCACTTGCTATCGTAGAAGAGCTGCCGACCAACAAAATTAAAATAGTTTTCAGCAGTATTTTATTGCCACGAGAAAAAAGCATGTCACAGACAGGTCGTTAATAAGGGATGCTTAAAGTATAATGCCTAGCCACTAGCTGAATGAATAATTATTGTACTCGTTCAAAAATCAACGAAAAATATAACCACTAATATGTTGGGAACTTAAATGACAAATTTGCCGACTGATTTAAAATACGCGCCATCACATGAGTGGGTGCGGCTGGAAAAAGATAATATTGTTCGTGTAGGAATCACTGATTTCGCCCAACAAGAATTAGGTGACTTGGTTTTTATAGACTTACCGAAAGTCGGTCAAAAGCTGACAGCGCAAGAACAGTGTGCCGTCGTTGAATCGGTCAAGACCGCATCTGATTTGTTCAGCCCAGTTTCCGGCGAGGTGGTTGCAATCAATGAAGCCGTTGGCGATGAACCTGAACTCGTCAATAACGATGCCTTTGGTACTTGGCTTTTTTGCATCAAGGCCGATGATTTATCAGCATTGGACAAGCTAATGAACGCCGAAGACTACCAAAACATGATTGATGAATGAGTTGCTTCTGATTTCATCCACAACTACAAACCATAAGCATACCGAACAATGGCTAACCAAAATGTAAAAGGTATCAAACGTATTTTTAATGCCTGTATTTTCTCTTATTACGGCTTCAAGGCAACCTGGCAACATGAAGAGGCTTTCCGCCAGGAAGTCCTATTATTTGTAATAACCACGCCTTTAGGCTTGTGGCTAGGCGAGACCGTTATCGAAAAACTGCTTCTAGTCGGCAGCATGATCCTGGTATTGCTGGTAGAGCTGCTAAACTCGGCGGTTGAAGCGGTCGTTGACCGAGTTGGCCTGGAACATCATGAGTTATCAGGACGAGCCAAGGACATCGGTTCCGCAGCCGTCATGCTATCGCTGGTATGGGCAGGGATAACTTGGGGATCAATCTTACTTTTACGGGGAATTCAATGAGCGCATTAATCTGTGGTTCTATGGCGTACGATACTATCATGGTGTTTCATGACAAATTCAAACACCACATCTTGCCTGAAAAAGTCCACATCCTGAATGTCTCGTTTCTTGTGCCAGTCATGCGCCGTGAGTACGGCGGTTGCGCGGGCAATATTGCCTATAACCTGAATTTGCTGGGTGAAATGCCGTTAATCATGGCGACAGTAGGGCATGATTTTGAGCCTTATGCACAATGGCTGGGCCAGAACAGCCTGTCCAGTGAATTTATCAAGGTGCTGGATAGCAGTTATACAGGCCAAGCCTACATCACCACGGATGAGGAAGGCAACCAGATTACTGCGTTCCACCCTGGAGCAATGAATTCTTCGCATCTGAACTCCATCCCTACCGACTGCAACATCAGGATAGGCATTGTCTCGCCTGATGGCAAAGAAGGGATGCAGTTACACGCCGACCAATTCAAGGAACTGGACATCCCTTTTATTTTTGATCCCGGTCAAGGTATGCCCATGTTTAATGGCGAAGAATTGCTGCAATTCATCGACCAAGCAACGTGGCTAACCTTAAACGACTACGAGTCCGAGCTGATGCAGGAACGTATCGGCTTGTCGCTTGAAGAAATTGCAGAACGGGTGGAAGCCTTAATCATCACATTGGGCGGTCAAGGTTCAAAAATCTACACGCAAGGCCGCTGTATTGATATTCCTGCCGCTAAACCTGAAGCCATACTCGATCCTACGGGCTGTGGCGATGCCTATCGTGCTGGGCTTTTGTATGGCCTGATGAATGAATTGGGCTGGGAAACAACCGGACGTATCGCTTCCTTAATGGGGACGATAAAAATCGAACACAATGGCACCCAGAATCATTCTTTCGATATGGAAGACTTTCAGCAACGATATTTTGATAACTTCGGGACTTCCTTCTGAAGACAGCACGAAATGCTTAAAAACACCCAACAACTATTAGACATCATGGCGCGTTTGCGTCAGCCAGAGGACGGCTGCGCCTGGGATGTCAAACAGGATTTTACCAGCCTTATTCCCTACGTTATTGAAGAAGCGTATGAAGTGGTTGATGCCATTGAACGCAATGATATGGACGATTTGTGTTCTGAGTTAGGCGACTTGTTATTGCAAGTCGTCTTTCATGCACAAATCGCCTCAGAGCGCGGACACTTCACCTTTGAACAAGTATCAGAAGCCATTTGTGACAAGCTGGTACGACGACATCCGCACGTATTTGCCGATGCTGTTTTTGCAACCGACAAGGAACGCCATCAAGCCTGGGAACAAGCCAAAGCGGACGAACGCCAAGAAAAAAATAAAACACCAACACAAATCAGTGTCCTGGATGGTGTGGCTGCCAGCCTCCCTGCCCTGCTCGAATGCGAAAAAATCCAAGATCGTGCCGCTAATTTTGGTTTTGACTGGATAGCGGTTGAACCCGTTTTAGATAAGGTGCAGGAAGAACTTGATGAGGTTAAGGAAGCCTGGTTATCAGGTAATCAAGCCCATATCGAGGAAGAAATCGGCGATTTGTTGTTAGTCACGGTCAATTTAGCGCGGCATTTAAAGATCAATCCTGAACTGGCACTCAAGCACAGCACTAAAAAATTCTCCCGGCGTTTTCAGTATATAGAGCAACAAGTGGCTGCATCAGGCCGAGACTTGAAAAACTGCAAACTCTCCGAACTAGATGCTTACTGGGATGAAGCGAAATTAGCGCTTAAGAACCAAACTTAAATTCGACCTGTTTCCACAATGTAATCAGTTTTTCCGCAGCTTTAAGCATGAACAACTGACACCGAAAAATTTAGAAAGCATCAGCCAAACTGAGTATTATTGATGCGTGACCTTTTACAATGTCAAATGGTCTCATTCAAACACGGTTATCAATCCCCGCCGCAATTTGAGCGGGATTTTTATAGGACGGCTGCCTAAAAAGTGTTCGCCATACCAATTTTGTGCAGAAACTTGTACAATATTCAGTTACGTACCAGCTAAAGAAATTCATTTAATGAAATTGGATAATTTAAAATTAGCAGGCAGAGCCTCTTCTTGAGGCAAGAAGTCATTATAGGTTTATTGAGGTGAGCGTGGAGTTAAGCGGTGCACAAATACTGATCCAAAGTCTTGAAGACGAGGGCGTTGAATATATTTTCGGTTATCCTGGTGGTGCCGTACTGCATATTTATGATGCGCTTTTTCAGCAAGATGGGGTCAAACACATCCTGGTTCGTCACGAGCAAGGGGCAACCCATGCGGCTGATGGTTATGCCCGTTCAACTGGAAAACCTGGTGTGGTCTTGGTCACATCTGGCCCTGGCGCGACTAATGCTGTTACTGGCATTGCAACAGCTTATATGGATTCCATTCCTATGATCGTCATTTCTGGTCAAGTGCCATCACCGGTTATCGGTAGTGATGCATTCCAGGAAGTCGATATGGTTGGTATTAGCCGTCCTTGCGTAAAACATAACTTCCTGGTTAAAGACGTAAATCTGATAGCGGAAACCATCAAGAAGGCGTTTTATGTTGCCACTACTGGCCGTCCAGGGCCTGTGGTTGTTGATATTCCTAAGGATATAACAGACCCAAAAATCAAGGTGCCTTATAAATATCCCAAGAAGGTCAGCATTCGCTCCTATAATCCTGCGGTAAGCGGACATAAAGGCCAGATCAAGAAAGCAGTTGATTTACTGCT
>JABFSV010000254.1 GCA_013140405.1 Methyloglobulus sp.
ACCAACTTCAAGAGTTGGGCACAGCCTTTGGTGAGATGGTGACGAAGTTGCGCAGCCGCAAAGACAAACAGGAAGAGTTGGTGGCCAAATTAGCCAGCCATCTTGAGGCGTTGCAACAAGATCCGGATGTATCAACACACCATTCAGAACAGCTTAAACAGATGCGCCATACGCTCATACAATTACTGGACTGACAGATTCCCAGATCAATCTGATGCCAGTCCTGAAACTTTTAGATTTATTGAGGTATTGAAATGTTTGGCTATATAAGCTTTAGAGCCCGAATACTGCTTGGCTTTGGTACGGTGCTGGTTTTAATGGTAGCCATGGCATCGTTTAGTTATTTGTCCAATGCCAAAAGTGAAGAGGCACTTGTCGGGATTGATACGGCCACTTTGCCCAACGCCTTGTTGGCATCTGAAATGGCTCAGGATGTGGTACAGGTGCAGCAGTTTTTGACCGATGTATCGGCTACCCATAACCCCGGTGGTTATGAAGAGGCAGAAGGTTATGCGAAGGCATTTAAGCAGGGCTTGGCAACGTTTCGTCAGCAAGCCGGGAATGATGCGGCGCAACTAAAAAAATTAGCCACTCTTGAGCAGGATTTTGACCAATTTTATGCCGATGGCAAACGGATGGCGGATGCTTATATGAATAGTGGCATCGAAGCGGGTAACCAAATTATGGAACAATTTGACCAGTCATCCATAAGCCTGTCTACCCGTATGGAAGCGCTAAGGGATATTGAAGTCAAGGATGCGACCACCCATGTGCATCAGTTGACAGAAACAACCAAGACAGTCACTGTGCTCGTATTTGGCTTAGCCATATTAAGCATAATGGCAGGTCTCGGCATTGCTTTCTATTTAACCCGATATTTAAGCCGTCAGCTGGGCGTCGATCCATTATTTGCCAAAGGCATTGCCAAAGAAATTGCCAACGGCGATTTTAACCGTGCAATCAAGTTGGAGCCTGGAGATACTCAAAGCTTGTTACATGCACTGAAGGACATGCAACAGCAACTGCGGGAACGCGCAGAACATGATGAAGTCATGCAACAGCAGTTGCGTGACCGCATGGAGCGCGAAGCCGAAGAAAAAGAAAGTGCGTTACGCATACAAATGGCACTCAATAAGGCATCGGCGAATGTCATGATGGCTGATGAGGATTACAACATCATCTATGTCAACGAAGCGCTTGTTGATATGTTTGCCAAAGCTCAAAATGATTTACGTAAACAATTTCCGCACTTTGACGTGAATAAGCTATTGGGCGCAAATATGGATTTTTTTAAAAATCCGTTGCATCAACGCGCTAACCTGGATAACTTGCGTACCACCAGTAAATCTGGCTTTGTCGTGGGTGGCCGCTATCTGGATTGGATTGCCAATCCTGTGATTGATGGTGCAGGCTGCCGTATAGGCACCGTGGTGGAGTGGCAGGACAGGACGCATGAAATCGAGATTGAAAACGAAATCAAGGGCATTGTCGATGCCGTTAAGGGCGGCAAGCTGGATCGTCGTTTGGATACGTCCGACAAATCTGGCTTCTCCCAAATCCTCAGTACGAATATCAATGACCTGACCGGGGTGATTGAAAATGTTTTCTCCGACATCGCCAATGTGATGGGCAGCATAGCCGCTGGCAACCTGACCCAACGTATTACTAATCATTACGAAGGTGTCTATGACAGCTGTAAAGATGACATCAATGCAACTGTGGACACATTACGTGAACGCATTGAGCGTGAAGCCCAGGAAAAGAAAAGCGCCCTACGTATCCAAATGGCACTGGATAAGGCGTCTACCAATGTGATGATGGCTGATGCCAACCATAACATCATTTATGTCAATGAAGCCCTCACAGACCTGTTCCGCAGAGCCCAAAACGATTTCCGCACTGAATTGCTGGGCTTCAACGTTAACGCGCTTAACGGCTTGAACCTTGATATTTTCCATCAAAATCCAACGCTCAAGCGCACGGTGCTGGACAATATGCGCACAGTCACTAAATCCAGTTTCACCGTCGGTGGTTGGCATTTCGACCTTGTTGCCAACCCTGTCATCGATGATGAAGGGCAGCGCGTCGGTACGGTAGTGGAATGGCAGGACAGGACGCACGAAATCAAGATTCAGAATGAAATCAAAGCCATTGTTGACGCGGTTAAAGGCGGCGACCTGGAGAAACGTTTGGATACGGCGGACAAAGCCGGATTCTTCCAGGTGCTCAGCATGACAATTAATGACTTGACGGCAGTCATCGAAAACGTCTTCGCAGACATTGCCGGGATTATGGGCGGTATGGCTGGGGGAGATTTGAGCAATCGGATCACCAATCATTACGAAGGTACCTATGAAAGTTGTAAGGATGACATCAATGGCACCCTCGACAAATTGCGGGAAGTCTTTAGCCAGATTCAGGATGCTGCCGCTTCCATAAGCCAATCTTCCGATGAAATTGCCAGCGGCAATAATGACTTGTCAAACCGTGCCGAACAACAAGCCGCCAGCCTGGAAGAAACGGCTTCCAGCATGGAAGAACTGACGGGTACGGTCAAACACAACGCTGATTTTGCACAGCAAGCAAGCCTAGTGGCAAACCAAGCCCGCCAACTGGCTGAGCAAGGTAGCCAAGTGGCTGGCTCAGCCATCCATGCCATGCAGGAAATCAACGAAAGCAATACCAGAATTGGGGAAATCATTGGCGTCATTGATGAAATTGCCCTGCAAACCAACATCCTCGCGCTCAATGCGGCGGTGGAAGCGGCTCGGGCAGGGGAGCAAGGCCGGGGCTTTGCGGTGGTGGCGGCTGAAGTGCGCAACCTCGCGCAACGTTCGGCAGAGGCAGCCAAGGAAATCAAGGCCCTGATTGTTGATTCGGTGGACAAGGTCGAAGGTGGCAGCAAGTTGGTGAGCGAAGCCAGTAAATCACTCAACGAGATTGTTGTGGGTGTCAAGCAAGTGAACACTATCATTGCCCAGATTGCCTCAGAAAGTGAACAACAGTTCCAGGGCATCAAGCATGTCAATCAAGCTGTTGCCCAAATGGACGATATTACCCAGCAAAATGCGGCGCTTGCAGAGCAAGCCGCAGCGGCCAGTGTGTCAATGAGCGACCAGACCGCCCATATGCGCGATCTACTGGCGTTTTTTCATCTGGAAAGTGACGTGGGCAACCTAGGTATGCAACACAAAAAACACTTAGATGCCCCTGTCAAGCAGCATCTGATTCCGGCAAATATGGGTGATGACGAACAATGGGAAGAGTTTTAGGCAAAGCCTGAATAAGCGTGGGTTTAAATTCAGATTTATGAAAACAAATCCACCGTGCCATTGGCAATTTCATCGTTGATGATCCGCTTGCTGTGTTCCTGTTCGCGCTCAATAATTGTATCATTGTGCAGCCGTATCAATTTCTTGACCCTGACGATGCCTTGGTCGGGGAAAAAATAGATTTTACGTGGGTATTTACCGAGCAAATCTTCCGCCACGATAGGGATGTGTTCGTGTTTTAGGTAGCTCCGGACAAACGCAGAATTTCGCTCGCCCACCCTATCTAGGGTAAAGCTTTTAAGCACATTGCCGCCGCCGAATATTTTGGCTTCCAGGTTTTTTCGTTGTGCGCCCATTTCGAGCAATTGGTTGATCAGGATTTCCATTGCATAAGTGCCGTAACGAGCGGAAGTGTTGTTAGATTCACCTTCGCTCACAGAGGGCAACATGAAATGATTCATGCCACCGATACCACTAACTTTGTCCCTGATACACGCGGCTACGCAAGAACCCAACACGGTGACAATAAGCATGGGGCGCACGGTGGCATAATATTCACCCGGCAAAATCTTGACCGCATCAATATTGAAATGATTGTCGAAGTAGAAATTTGGCTCACGCGCTTTTTCGTACAGATCGGATATGGACATGACTGCCTTAGTTTAGGCCGTTGTGGTTGTTTATTATCGCGTCATTGGCGCAGTTGCGGTGCGAGTTCATAAACAGTCTGGCCGCGTAGTTTGAACAGATCGGCGGCGTGGTGCAAGCTTTCAGAATGCCCAGCAAACAATAGGCCGTGCGGTTCCATCATGGGTGCGAAACGTTTGAGGATCTTATATTGGGTATCCTTATCAAAATAGATCATGACGTTGCGGCAGAAAATAACATCGAATGGCCCACTGATAGGCCACTGCGTATCCAATAGGTTAAGCTGCCGGAAACTGATCAGGTCGGATAGTTCTTTGCGTACCTTAACATTGTCGGCGTTGCTCCCAGATCCCCTAAGAAAGAAGCGTTTGAGGACATCTGGTGGTAGTTTATCTACCCGATCCATCGGGTAAACCCCCGCTTTGGCCTTGTTTAGCACATTGGTGTCGATGTCGGTTGCAATGATTTCCACGGGGGGTTTATATGTGCCGAAAGCTTCCACCATGCTCATAGCCATCGTATAAGGCTCTTCGCCTGTGGATGAGGCGGAGCACCATAAGCGCAAAGGGCGCTTACGTATGCTTAGGACATGTTCCTTAAGGAGCGGGAAATGATGGGGTTCGCGGAAAAATGCCGTTAGGTTGGTGGTTAAGGCGTTGATGAAGACCTCCCATTCTTCATCTTGATGCTGTTCCACCCGCGCTAGATAATCTTGGAATGTTTTCAGGCCAGTCGCACGCAAACGCCTTGCCAGACGGCTGTACACCATGTCCATTTTGCTGTCGTTAAGCTTGATGCCACTGTGCTTATACAGCATAGAGCGAACCCGCTCGAAATCAGACGCTGTGAATAAAAACTCTTTTTGCTCAGGGGGTCGGCTCATGTTGATGTAGGCATCCGGGTTGAAAATCGCATCATACTGCTTAGGCAGAACTTACAGGAACAGTCAAACTAACGTCTTACAATTTAAAAACTACCTTCCAAAAGCCATTATCCAGCCGATTGGCTTTTTATAGAAGGCTGGCGTGCAAAACTAGATTTGCACGCCAGCCAAACTAATGTGTTCTAAGCCTTAAAACTCCACCCACTCATCATCTTCCTGTTTGCGAGGTGCGCTTGCCACACTGGCTTTCATTTGGGGCGCTGGCTTGGGCTTGACCACGGCAAGACTGGACGGACGGCGTTGCACAGGTGAACGGATGTCTGACTCCATGCGGAACTGGGCAACCGTCTGTGCCAAGGTCTCCGCCTGTTCTTCCAAGGATTCGGCCGCCGCCGCCGCTTGTTCGACCAAGGCGGCATTCTGCTGCGTCACTTCATCCATTTGGGTCACCGCCATATTCACTTGGTCGATGCCAGAGCTTTGTTCTGCCGAGGCCGCCGCAATGTCAGCCATGATGTCGGTGACACGCTTCACGGAGGTGACAATCTCTTCCATCGTCTTGCCGGCTTCGCCCACCAGCTTACTGCCGTCTTCCACCTTTTCGACAG